>JAVBLB010000148.1:0-11177 GCA_031553735.1 Candidatus Adiutrix sp. | reverse complement strand
TTTTATAACCGGGCCCCCCGGGAAACCGGGAAAAACCGCGCCTTTCACTACCCCACCCGGCCCCCCGGGGCCGCAGGCGGCCGGGGGCGGCCGTTCGCGTTCAATACTTGGAATCATGGAGGGCGGGCGCGCGGTCTCTGATGGCGTCGTCAATTGTGCTGTGGACGCCTGACGGCCCCGGCCATCCAAACGTTGTGGCCGCTTCATACCAAATTCTCTTCAAGATGGCGTTATCGGTGTACGTACGGTGGGGCGGGCCGGTAAAACTTCTCCGGTTGGCCGCTGCCCAACCACGCCGCCGGCGGCGATCCTGATCTCCGAAACCTCGCGTCGACGACGCGGTCGGGGCCCACGCGGCCACCCTCCGAAGTATTACCGGCCCGCCCCACCTGACTTAACCGGCGCAATACAAGCAATCCTGATGGAGAACCGGCTTTACTGTGGACGCCCCTGACGGTCTCGGCTGCCCAAACGTTGCGGCCGCCCAAGTCCAGCGAAGCGGGTGCGGCGTATAAAATTACAGGTCGCCCAGGCCGGGGCCGGCCGGCGGGGCGTCGGGGGAGGCCGGCGGCGCGTCCGGATCGGCCGGGGGGGCCGCTTCCTCTTCAGGCGCGGGGCGGCGGTCCCGGGCGTCGTTGGGGTATTCCGCCAGGTAATCTGGCAAATCGTTGAAGAGGGCCACCAGCCGGACCATGGCGTCCCGCCGGGCGCCCAGGTGGATGGTGACCTCGCGGCGCCCCAGGGACTGCCCGGACCGGTCGAAGGCCTCGGCCTTGAGGTTGAAACTCGGCCCCAGCACCTTGACCAGGATGCGTTCCCGGGGCATCATCTCCACCGCTTTGGCCGTGGATTGATCGGCCGCGGGCCAGAACTTGAAGCTGAGCCAGGGCCGCTGGGCCACGGGGGCGGAAACCCGCGAGACTTCGTCGCGGCTGAGGGTGTCGTGGTTGACGGCCACCAGTGCACCGGCCAGGGCCCGGTGGCTGGCGCCGTCAGGCATCTCCACCGTGCGGTTGTCGATGATGACTTTGTGCTGCCGGCCGTAATAGAACAGCAGGAACGAGATGAGGGCCAGAAGGCAGATCAGGCCGCCCACGGCCAGATAACGCCGGCGGGCCGAGACGCGGGTGTCGCTCATATGGCTTCCTCCGAAGGCCGGGTCTGCCGGGCCACCAGAGCCTGCGCGGCCCGGCGCCCGGCCAGGCGTTCGTGGCGGCGGCGGCGCCAGGCGTGGAGCACCAGGGCCGCGGCGATGACCCCATAGGCGATGAAAACCCGGAAGTATTCGCCGATTTCGGCCTTGCCCAAAATGGCCTTCCCGGCCATGGGCGCGGAAAAGAACAGGATGTGGAACAGCAGCACCCCCACCACCGCGTTGGTCAGGGTGGCCCGGGTGACCGAGGCTCCGCCCACCAAGAGGGCGGCGATGGCGTACATGGCCGCCTGGTCCTGGCTGTTGTAGGTGGAGAGGGTGCCCATGTTCTGCAGGTAGATGATCTGCCCGAAGGCCCCCAGCACGGTGGAGATGACGATGGCGATCAGGCGGGTGCGGTCGACGTTGATGCCGGCGGCCTGGGCCACGGGCATGGACTGGCTGACGGCCCGCATGTCCTGCCCCATCTTGGTCCGCCTGAACCAGACGATCAGGACGGCGAACAGGGCGATGACCAGATAGGTGCCCAAGGGAATCTGAATGCCGCCCACGTTCAGAAGGACCATCTGGTCCAGGGCCCCCCGGGTTTCGATGAGGCTGACGGCGTTGCGGATGCCGAAGCCGCGCGACAAGACCAGGTCCGGGCTGCTGACCGGGATGATGGAGCCCATGCCGAACAGGACGATGAGGTCATAGACCCCCTTGGCGAAAAAGCCCAAAATGAGCGAGGTGACCATCTCGCTGCCCTTGGCCCGGTTCAGCACCATCCCGCACAGGATGCCGGCCCCGATGGCCAGGGGAATGGACAGGATGGCGGCCAGAAGAAGCCCCGGGAGGCCCACCACCATCCAGTCCACCACCAATATCAGGCCGATCTGCCCGGCCATGGCCCCCAGGACCATGCCGAAGTTGAGCCCCATGCCGGCCATGACCGGGATGATGAGGGCCAGCACCAGAAACAGGTTCCGCCCCAGGCGGGTGAAGACTTCCTGCACCACGTAGCTGGCGCTGTAGCCGGAAAGGTAGATGGCCCCGGCTGACAGGGCCAGGAAGATGATGGGGATGATGCTGTCGAGGAGAAAACTCTCCAGCCGGTGGCCCTGGCCGCTCATCAGCGCACCTCCTTGGCCCGCCGGGTCAGGGCGTAGATGATCATGCCGTTGGAAACGATGACCCGGAGCACTTCACTGATGTCGATGCCCCGGAGGGCCGAGTTGATGACCGAGGGAGTCATGGTCAGGATGCCCTGGAACAGGAGGGTGCCCACCAGCACGTTGACCATGGAGACCCGCCCCAGCGAGGCCCCGCCCAAAAGCACCGCGGCCACGGCCGGGAAGGCCATGTACAGGGGGGCCAGGTAGAGCTGGACGAAACCGTAGCTCTGGGCGTAGACGATGATGCCCACCGCCCCGATGACCGTGGACAGCACCACCGACAGGATGCGCATCCGGTCCACGCTGACCCCGCTGGCCCGGGCGAATTCGGGGTTCTGGCCCACGGCGCTCATGGCCTGGCCGGTCCGGGTGCGGAAGAAAAGCCAGACCAGAAGACACATGAAGCCGAAAAAGAGAATCATCCCGCCGGTGGAAACGAGCTGGCCGAAGAAGGTGTCTTTCAGGGAATCGGGCAGCAGGTCGGAAAAGGAGAGGATGTCGGTCCAATACTGGTCCATGCTGATGGTGGTGCGCAGGCCCGAGCCGCCGAAGCTCCAGACCATGGCCTTGCTCTTGAACGGCAACAGCAGCCAGGCCATGCTCATGAAAGCCACCGAGGAAAAGCCCACATAGGTGGCGATCATCATCTCGTCGCCCTTGACCAGGTTCAGGAGCAACCCGTAGCCCCAGCCCAGCACGGCGGCGAAAGCCACCCCCAGGCCCAGGGCGGTCAGAAAACCGGCCATCCCGGCCAGTTCCATCTCGATGGAGATGAGGATGCCCAGGATGCCGCCGATGATGCCCAGCGGCAGGCCGAAATTCAGGCCGCAGCCGGAGCGGATCATGGGCATCATAGCCAGCACCATCACCCCGTTGCGGCCGAAGCGGACGATGGTGTCGTAAACGGAGGTGGAGACCTTCACCTGCACCAGGGGGGCCACCGCGAACAGCGACAGGAGAAACAGCCCGATGATGATGCGCGGCCAGCCGGCGGCCGCGATGACATTTTTGACGTTCATTCGGGCCTCGCTTCCCGCTCCGGCGCGGCCGGGTCCCCGCCGAGGGTTTCGCCGGACATCAACAGGCCGAAGTCTTCCACCGGGGCGTCGGCCGGCAGAATCCCGGCCACCCGGCCTTCGTTGACCACCGCGATGCGGTGGCAGACCGACCGCAGCTCCTCCAGCTCCGACGAGGTCACCACCACGGTGGTCCCCAGGTCCTGGTTATAGCGCCGCAGGGCGTCCAGCACCAGTTCCTTGGCCCCCACGTCGATGCCCCGGGTGGGCTCGGAGACGAACAGCAGCCGGGGAGCCAGGGTGAAGGCTTTGGCCAGGCAGACCTTCTGCTGGTTGCCGCCGGAAAGGTGCCCGGCCTTCTGCGAAGGCCCCGAACATTTGATGGCCAGGGCCTCGATGTATTTGAGGGCGTTCTCCTCCATGGCCCGGTCGTCGGCCAGGGTGAAAGGGCCGAATTTTTTCAGAAATTCCTTTTTGATCTGCATGGCCGTGAAGGCGATGTTCAATTGGATGGATTCATCCAGCAGAAGCCCCACCCCGCGCCGGTCCTCCGAGACGAAGGCCAGCCCGGCCGCCAGGCCCGCCTCGGGTTGGTTGAGCGGCAGGTCCCGGCCGTAAAAGCTGATCTGGCCCCCGGCCGGCTTTAAACCCATCAGGCCGGCCGGCACCCCGAGCTTGCCCTGGCCGGCCAGCCCGGCCAGGCCGAAGATTTCGCCCTCGCGCACCTCCAGGTTGACCTGGTCCACCCGCTCCCCGGGCATTTCCACCCACAGGTCGCGCACCGAAAGCGCCACCGGGACGGCGGAAAAGTCGCGGTCCGCCAGGCGCTCGCGTTCGCTTTGGCCCTCGCGCAGAACCATGTAGGCGGCGATCTGGCGCACGCTGGTCTGGCTGGTGGGGAGCTCGGCCACCTTGTGCCCGTCGCGCAGCACCACCACCTTGTCACACAGCTCCATGACTTCGCGCAGGCGGTGGGAAATGAAGATAATGCCCAGACCGCTCCGGGCCAATTTGCGCACGGCCTCCAGCAGAATGGCGGCTTCGCTCTCGGTCAGCACGGCCGTGGGTTCGTCCAGAACCAGAAGGCGGGTTTGGCTGCGGTCGATTTCGCGGGCGATTTCCAGAAACTGTTTATGGCCCACCGGCATGCGGGAAACCGGCTCGCCGGGATCCAGCCGCACGCCCAACTGGTCCAGGGCGGCCTTGGAGCGGGTCTCCATTTTTTTCCGGTCCAGGGCGTTGATGCGGTCGCCGAAGACCGATTCCAGCACGCTCGGCAGCACCGGCTCGCGGTTCAACAGAATATTTTCCGTGCCGGTGAAGCCGGGGATGAGGGAAAACTCCTGGTGGACCATGCCGATGCCGGCCTCCAGCGCTTCCCGGGGTGAACGGAACTCCACCCGCCGCCCGTCGAGGTACAACTGCCCCTGGTAACCGCCGGTATTGATGATGGAAGGCATGCCGAAGCAGATGTTCATCAGGGTCGATTTGCCGGCCCCGTTCTCACCCACCAGGGCCACCACCTCGCCTTGGTCCACGGAAAAGCCGACCTCGGTCAGCACCCGGGAATCACCAAAGAATTTGGTGATTCCCTCACATCGGAACAAACAGTCGGAATCGTCCGCCATATCCACTACCTTAACATTCGAGGTTGCCAAATCATTCGCCCATTATTAACCCCCCCCTCCCCCCTTGTCAACCCCCCAGGGCATAGCCCTGGACCCACCGGATGCTGGCGCATCCTCCCCGCACCCGCTTCGCTGGACGGCCGAAGCCGCAACGTTTGGTCGGCCGAGACCATCTGGGTCGTCTACAGGGAAACTTGGGAGGGAGCGTCGCTCCCTCCGGAAGATATGGAAGAACGGGCGGCCATAAAGGGGCGGACCGTCGACCAAAAGAGAGGGGGAGCGTCGCTCCCCCTCTCTTTTGTGTTTCCGCCCCTCAAAACGACCCAGATGGTCTCGGCCGCCCAAACGTTGCGGCCTCCGCCGCCCAGCGAAGCGGGTGCGGGGAGGATGCGCCAGCATCCGGTGGGTCCAGGGCTATGCCCTGGGGAGGGAGAAGGTGGTTACGCGGGCGGGGGGGAAGTTTTTGATGACCAACTGGGAGTGGAGGGGGGAAAGTCCCGATTTGGCCAGATAGGAGCCGCCCCAGAAATAGGAAAACTGGACGAGGCGGCCGCCCTCGGGAGGGGCGAGTTTTTTCATTTCCCGGACGATGCGTTCGCATTCCGCCTGGGGCAGGGACATCAGGGGGATGGAGGAGACGATGCTGGCCGCCCGCTGCCCGGACAAGAGATCGGAAAGCTGCCCGGCGTCGCCGTTGATGACCGTTATTTCGGGGAAGAGGCGCTTGAGCAGATCACTCATGGCCGCGGATTGTTCCACGGCGACGATGTTTTGGGGGGCGATGCCCTGCCGCAGCAGGGCGGCGGTGACGCAGCCCGTCCCGGGCCCCAGTTCGACCACCAGGCCGTCGCTGTCCCGCACGGCGGCGGCCATGGCCTCGGCCAGGGCCGAACCGCTGGGGCAGACGGCGCCCATCCGGCGCGGCGAGCGCAGCCATTCCCCGATGAAAACGGCCAGGGGGTGTTCTTTCAGATCCTGAAAAGCGTGGCTGGCCTTGCCTCGGGCGGCCGTCCAGCGGCTGGACCAGCCGCGGGCCACGCCGCCGGGAAGGTTCAGTATTTCATCCCAGGTGGGTCTCATTTTCGACTCCGTTGAGACCGGCTTTCGCCGGCTGGAACTGGTGATGTCACGCACGGGCGAACGCGCCTGGCAAGAGCCGGGGTGGTCCGTGCGGCCGGGGCGGGGGAGTCCTCGCCGCCGCCCCCGGACCTTGGGGGCGATTCCGACCCGATTCCGACCCCAAGATCTAGGGCTATTATATGCTTCGGCCCAAAAATTTCAACAAGCGAGAAACAACTATAAATGGAATTACATGACCGGCCCGGTGTTGAGGCGGGCGATTTCATCGTCCATCCGCCGGCGCAGGGCCTCCGGCAGCCCCATAATGTCGACGTTGAGAAAGCCCCGGACGATGGTGGAGGTGGCCTCTTCCTCGTCGAGGCCCCGGGCCATCAGATATTCGATTTCCTCCTGGGCGATGCGGCCCACGGCCGCCTCGTGGGAGATTTCCACGCCGTCGAGGGTGCCCTCGATTTCGGGGATGGCCCGGGAGACGCCGCCGCCCAGGATAAGGCTTTTGCACTCCAGGTGGCCTTTGGCCGGCACGGCGTAGGCCCCGATGAAGCCCCGGTTGATCACCAGGCCGCCGGTGGTCAGGCTGCGGGCGATGATTTCGCCCCGGGTCTCGGGGGCGTTGAGCAGCAGGCGGTTGCCGGCGTCCACCTTGGCCCCTGGCGGGGCCACCATGACCGAGTTAAAGCGGGCCACCGCCCCCCGGCCGTTGAGGGACAGGGCGGGATACATTTGCAGGTCGGCCACTTTTTCCAGCAATATGTAATTGTTCTGGAAAGACGCCCCTTCCTCCAGAATTCCGGCAGAGCGGGGCCGGACCATTGCGTCCTCGCCCCAGTTGTGGATCATGGTGAAAGTCAGCGAGCCGCCTTTTTCCACATAAAATTCCGAAATGCCCAGGTGGGCGATGCTCCGGGTGTCCTCGGCGGTGGCGCAGCCGGAGATGATGTGCACCTCGGCGCCTTCCTCCACGATGATGACGTTATGCACGTTCTGTCCCAGGCCGCTGCCCTTGATGAACAGGCAGGATTGCACCGGGTCCGCGACCTTCACCCCCTGGCGGGCCCGGATAAAATAGCCGCCGTGGAGGTTTTCGGCCGTCATTTTGGTGATTTCGTCCTTGTCGCGGTCCACCGCCCGCCAGAAATACCGGGGCAGGCCGTCGTAGCGGGTCAGGGCGGTCTTGATGTCCAGCACCTCCAGGCCCTCCTGACGGCTTGCGCAGTGGAAGGAAGCATGGTTCTGATGGAGGAACGAACCGCCGGACCGGGGGGCCTCCAGGTCCACCCCGGCCATCAGGATGCGTTTTTTATCCGAAGCGGGCAGGGCCTGGGGATTTTCGATCGGGGGGCCCTCCGCGCCGCTGAATTGAAATCGGGTCAGATCAGGTTTGTCGCTCATGGGGGTCTCCTTAAGGATGGAAGCGATAGAACCTCCGTTTCGGCCGCGGCGACACGCGCATAACGAAATTACGGCGGCGCTTTGCCCCATTCGGGGCTCGGCCGCCCGGCGGCTCAAGCGGACAGGTGCGGAGCGGTGGCGGCCGGCGCGGGCGCGCCCAGGCAGCGCACGCACTCCCGGTAGCCGTGGCGGGCCACGTGTTCCAGGATTTCGCGGGGCCGGGCCTCGCAGCACAAAACGCCGTCATACATCACCTGGCCCCGGTCGGCATGGATGTATTCCAGAATGTGGCCGGTGTGGGTGATGATGAGGCCGCTGCGGCCGGCGTTTCGCCCGCGTTCCTTCAGCGGCCGGTCGTCTGCCGGGTCGTCGGGGCCGCCTTCCAAAAGGCCCCGGACGCTGCGGCCGATCAGGGCCATGTTTTCCAGGTCCACCCCCGACTCCGGCTCGTCGAAGAGCAAGAGCGACGGCTGCTGGGCCATGAGTTGCAGGAGCTCCGAACGCTTGATTTCGCCGCCGGAAAAACCGGCGTTCACGTCGCGCTCCAAAAGATCGGTGAAATGGACCCGGCGGGCCAGGTCGTCGAGGTCCACTTGGCGGTCCCGGGCACAGAGGCGGGCCAGGGTCTTCACCGGCAGCCCGTGGATGGTGGGCGGGCGCTGGAAGGACATGCCCAGGCCCAGGCGGGCCCGTTCATACATGGGGGCCCGGGTGATGTCCCGCCCCCGGAAAATGATGCGACCCCGGGTGACCTCATAGGCGGCGAACCCCATGATAGTCATCAAAAGGGTGGTTTTGCCGGAGCCGTTGGGCCCGAACAGGATGAAGGTTTCACCGGATTTTATGTGCAGGTCCACGCCTTTGAGAATTTCAGCGCCTTCGACTTTGACGTGCAGATCGCGTATTTCCAGCATGGCTGACCTCCTGGGAAACGGGCGGGACGCCCGAAGAGGCGGGGAAGGGAACAGGTCCTTCTATAAATATAAGGCCGGGAATTTCTGAGTCCAGAGGGTGCAAAAAGTATTAACGGTGAGCGTAAAAAAAAAGGCCGCGGTTTGTGGGCCGGGCAATCGCTTCTTATGCGGGGTCCGGGGCAGCGCCCCGGCGGCCGCCGAGACCGCCGCGATTCATCACCCCGCTTTTCAAGAAGCTATTACCCTGGGTTTGTGAACTCCGGCTCTTGATTTCCGAGTGAATCGGGTTTATAGTTAAAATGAGATTGCATCTCTATAGCAATTGCCGGTGTGAATAACGCGCCGACCGGAGAGGAGGACCGACATGGACGTGCAAACCCTGATTGTCATCGCGATTGTCGCCGTTTCGGTCCTGTATTTGACCCGGAAATATTTCCGGGCGGCCAAGAGTGCCGGCGACGGCTGCTCCTCCTGCGGCTGCGAAGGCCAGTGCCCGGCCGAAAAACGCCGGCGGTGCGACGCCGGCCAGAAAGACAAACCATGAGCCCCGCTTTGACCAACATGGCCCGGCGCCTTCACCCTCACCTGGGGCGATACCTGGACCGCTACGGTTCGGCGCTCCATCAGGCCGGCGTGGCCATGACCCCGCCCCACGCCGGCGAGACCGAGGCCCTGGCCACGCTTCTGGCCGGCCTCGGCCACCGCAACCCGGTGGAGCCGCTGTTCATGCTGGAAGCTTTTCTCTCGACCCGGGAGCATCTGACGGCCCCGGCCTTCAGTCAACTGCTGCAGGACCGGGGGCACGACATTTCGGCGGAAAAAGCCGCCGACGCCCTGGAACTCTTCAGTTCCCTGGGGTTTGCCGAAAAGCATTTTACCGAGGACGGCCGGATCATTTACGAGCACACCCGTCCGGGCCTCCACCATGATCACATCATCTGCAGCGGCTGCGGCCGGACCACGGAATTCAACCGCCCGGACATCGATCACCTCATCGAACAGATCGCCTGTCAGGAGGACTACCACCATCTGCATCACGCCCTGGTCATTTACGGCCTCTGCCCGGAGTGTCGGCGGCGGCGCCACGAGGGTTTGCCCCTGGTCGAGACCAGCGTCGGCGAAACCGTGGTGGTGATCGGCTTCACCGGCCCCGACGAACTCAAGCGGCGCCTGACCGACCTCGGGCTTCGCAAAGGGGCTCACTTGAAAATCCTGGGCGAAAATTCCGGCTCAGTCATC
Organism: Candidatus Adiutrix sp.; assembly: GCA_031553735.1. Taxonomy (GTDB): domain Bacteria; phylum Desulfobacterota; class Desulfarculia; order Adiutricales; family Adiutricaceae; genus Adiutrix. The sequence goes on along the minus strand of JAVBLB010000148.1, from coordinate 1,601 downwards.
GCTCTTTTCGACGGCTGCCGCCTGGCCATGGGCCCGGAAATGGCCGCCGGAGTCCTGGTCAAATCCCTGGGCGCCAAATCCTGCAAACCCTGCGGCCGCCCCCGGCCGCAGGCCTGCCCCTGAGTTGAAGAGCCGGGCTCGGGATCGGCGACCGCTTTTCAAAGCAACCGTCGTTTCCACGTCTAAAAATTTCAGAGATTGCTTATGCAAAAGCCGCTGAAAGAAGAATTCTTTCAGCGGCTTTTGTTGTGGAAGCAGAGAGCTCGTCGAACGATCGGTTATTTTTTGGCTTGTTCCAGGGCCCGGGCGAAACCGGGCAGGGAGTTTTCAATGGTCGGGACGGGCACGCAATAGCAGATGCGGAAATAGCCCGGCTGGCCGAAGCCCCGGCCGGGCACGGTGAGGATGTTTTCCTTCTTCAACTGGTCGACGAAGGCCAGGTCATCCTCCAGGGGGCTTTTGGGGAAGAGATAGAAGGCCCCGCCGGGGGTGGTCAGCTCATAGCCGATCCGCCGGAGTCCTTCGACGAAGAGGTCGCGGCGGCGCTGATACAGGTCCACGTCGACGCTGAGGCCCTGGATCTCGGCCAGGGTCAACTGCATCAGCGAGGGGGCGCTGACAAAGCCCAGGATGCGATTGGCCATGCTCAGGGCCGCGAACAGGGGTTCACTGTTCGGGAGATCCGGGTTGACGGCCGCGTAGCCGATGCGTTCGCCGGGGAGCGACAAATCCTTGGAGTGGGAGGTGGCCACCAGGCTGTAGGGGTAAGCCGGGAAGACCGAGGGAACCGTGGCCCCGTCATAGACCAGCCGGCGGTAAGGTTCGTCGGCGATCAGGAGAATGGGGCGGCCGTGCTTCCGGCCGGCTTCGGTCAACAGGCGTCCCAGTTCCGCGAGTTCTTCCGCGCCGTAGATCACGCCGGTGGGGTTGTGGGGCGAGTTGATGAGCACCGCCCGGGTGGCCGGGGTGATTTTTTCGGCGATGGCCGTCAGGTTCAGCCGGAAACCCGGGCCGGGCTCGGCGGGCACGATGCGGGCCCCATGATTGTCGGCATAGAAATTATATTCCATGAAATAGGGCCGCGGAGTGACCACCTCGTCGCCAGGATCCAGGATGGCCTTGAAAATGACGTTGAGGGCCCCGGCCGCGCCCACGGTCATCACCACATGGTCGGCGGTGAAGGGCCGGCTCAACCCGGCCCCTTGATCGCGGGTCAGTTGGGAGGCCACTTTCTCCCGCACCGACGGCCAGCCGGCGTTGGGCATATAGCCGTGGGAGCCGGGCCGGTCCTCGGCCACCACCCGGGCCAGGGCCTCCTTGAAGGCCGGCGGCGGGGGGACGTCGGGATTGCCGATGGAGAAGTCGAATACCTTGTCCGCCCCGAACTGGGCCTTCAGCCGGGTCCCTTCCTCGAACATCTTCCGTACCATGGAGGCCCCGGCGGCGGCGGCGGTCATTTTTTTACTGACGGGCATACTCGTTTCATCCTTATTTCATCGGAGGTGTGAATAACTCGGCGCCCATACGGGAGCGCGGGCCGGGGTTGGCGCGGGTCGAGGCGCCGGGGTCGGGTGGACGTTCGTGCGGGAGCGCGGGCCGGG
>JAVBLB010000007.1:0-95100 GCA_031553735.1 Candidatus Adiutrix sp. | reverse complement strand
CAGCGCCACTTGTTTGAGCCGTTCAGGCGAGTTGTGGCGCTGCCTACGGGTCACCGCGGCTTTACTACCGACCCAAAAGGGGTCCAGGGGGCGGAGCCCCCGGCGCGGGTGGGTCCAGGGGAGGGTGCGCGCAGCACCCTCCCCTGGCGGGGCATGGGGCAGCGCCCCATACTCCAGATCACCCGCCCCTTTGGGGCGCACCTCTCCCCATTACGCCGGGCCGGGCGCCCCCGGAAAAAAAACCGAATTTGCAGACTGTTTGACAGCCTGACAAGCGGAACCGGTTCCGGTTCCGCATTACGCCCCCGGACGTCCCGGGGGTACCCTTAGGAGATTCTCATGTTCCGTAAAGCTCTGCTCGCCATGGTCATGGTTATGGGTCTGGTCTTGTCCGCCTCTTTGGCGATCGCCCAGGCCCCGGCCGCCGGCACCATTCCGCCCGAGGCCCTGGCCGCTCTTCAAAAAGAAAAGCCCCTGGCCCAGGCCGATGTGGACAGCTATGTGAAAATTATGCCCCAGATGGCCAAGGTCATGAGCGACCCGGCGGCCATCGCCAAACTGTATGAAGGGGCCGGCCTGAGCGAAGTCCGCTTCAGCCTTATTTCCGCCAAGATCGGCCTGGGCATGGCCTTGGCTTCCGGCGCCACCGCCGAGCAGATCAACCTCAACCAGATTCCGGAAGTGCTGCGGCCCAGCGCCACCGAAATCGATTTGGTCAAAAAGAACCTGGATAAGCTGCAAAAAGCGGCCATGGAAATGGCGGCCGCGATGCAGCAGCAGCAGTAAGCGGCCCTGATAAACGGCGGAGCGCCCCTTGGCTCCGCCATTCTTTTAAGGTGCTATTATGATTAAAAAGATTATGGCCCTGGCCTTTCTGGCCCTGCTTTTGACCGTTTCACCGGTCGGGGCTCAGGATGCGGAGACCGGCCAGACGGAGAAATCCGGGGACTTCACCGCCGCGGAACTGGCCTCTCTGGCCAAGGAGCCGTCGCTGACCCAGGCCGATATCGACGCCTTTATCAAGCTGGCGAACGTGCCCGAGAACGACACCAAGGCCGCCGAGAAGGCCGTGGAAGAGAGCGGTTTGAGCGAAACCAGGTTGACCCTGGTGCTGACCAAGATTTCCCTGGGCATGATGATTGCCGCCGGCGCCCCCAAGGATATGATTCTGACCAAAGATGTGCCGAAGGTTCTGCAGCCTTCCGACACGGAACTCGAGCTGATCCGGACCAATCTGGAAAACCTGACCGCTGAATGAGTCTCGGGCGTTGGCGTGAAATATGGAACAGCGGTTGTTGTCGAAGTCTGGCCGGGATGAGGCGTCGATCCGTCCGCTTCCGGCGGAATCCGGTTGGAACTCGGCCGGCGATCCGCGCCGGGCGGGTTTTTTATGGCGGGCGCTGGTTCTCGGCCTGGTCCTGGTCGGCCTGACGGCCGGGGGGCTCCGGGCGGAGGATCCGGCCTCGAGGGCTTTCGGCGGGCCGCTGACCCAGGCCGATGTCGACGGCTATATGTATTTGTTGCCCCGGCTGGCGGAAGTGGATCGGAAGGATCCGGAGCATGGGGCCAGGCTGCTGCGGGAATCCGGTTTGAGCCGCGCCCGGGCCGCCTATGTCGGGGCCAAGATTACCATCGCCCAGGCTCTGGCCACCGGACTTCTGAGCACCGGCCAGTTGACCGACGAGCAGGTGCCGGCCCATCTTCGGCCCTCAGCCGAGGAAATAGCCCTGATCCAGGCCAACCTGACGTCCCTGGTGCGGGCCCAGGAGGCGGCCCGCCGGGCCGCGGCCCGGGTTTCCAAGGGGGCTTTGGAGAAATAAATCCAAGTTTTAGATCGAAAAGCGGCCTTGTTTGATCTAAAATAAAAATGACGGAGGCAAGGGAGCCTTCGTCCCGGGCGTCGCGACGCGGTTGCGGCGGCGCTTTGCTTTTTCGGGGCCCGCTGATTCCGGTATCGGGGGCGGGCGTCGTTCGATTTGGAACCGCCATGGGAGGCTCGTCTATGAAGCGCTGGCTTTTTCTTGTTGTTTTTCTGGGCCTGGCCATGTGGTTGACCGCTCCGGCTTCGGCCCAGAGCGACTTGATCAAAATTCAGCAGGCCCTGGAAAAAACCATGGTCGGCCAGGAGCCCCTGACCGAGGATGACGTCCGGACCTATCTGACCAACGTGGAGGCCATCTATCGCCTGCGCTTCGAACCGGACCGGATGCCGGAGGCCATCAAGGCCACCGACGGCTGGACTGAAAGCCGCTTCGCCTACGTGACCACCAAGATGGCGGTGGGCATGTCCATGCTGATGCGGCGTGATGATCCCCGCCTTGCCAACCTGCCCGAGTTCGTCAAGCCGACCCCGGCCGAGTTGACTTTGATAAAACAGTACCAGGAAGACCTGGGCCGGGTCATGGAACAGCTTCAGGCCAAATATTCGGGCTCCCCGTCCTGAGGCCGTCCCGGCCTTCTGGTATCCGACATGGCCGATCTGTTCGACGTCAAGCCCGAACCGCCTCTGGCCGAGGCCCTGCGGCCCCGCAGCCTCGACGAGGTGGTGGGGCAGGCCCACCTTTTGGGGCCGGGCAAGCCCCTGCGGCTGGCTTTCGAATCGGGGCGGCTGCAGTCCATGATTTTGTGGGGGCCGCCCGGGGTGGGCAAGACCACCCTGGCCAGGCTGACGGCCCAGGCCGCCGGCAGCGAATTCATTTCCCTGTCGGCCGTCTTTTCCGGGGTCAAGGATATCCGGGCGGCCATGGATTTGGCCGAGCGCAACCTGGCCTGGGGCAAGCGTACCATCCTTTTCATCGATGAAATCCACCGCTTCAACAAAGCCCAGCAGGACGGGCTCCTGCCTTACGCCGAATCCGGCCTGGTGACCCTCATCGGGGCCACCACGGAGAACCCCTCCTTCGAAGTCAACTCGGCCCTTTTGTCCCGGGCCCAGGTTTACGTGCTCAAACCTCTGTCCGAGGACGAGCTGAAGCTGTTGCTGGATCGGGCCCGGGCCTCCGGCGCCCTGGGGACCCTGACCTTCGAGCCGGCCGCGGTGGAGGCCCTGGTGGGCTATGCCGACGGCGACGCCAGGCGGCTGCTGAACTTTCTGGAACAGTGCCGGTCGGCGGCCCGGACGGCCGGGGTGGAAGAGGTGACCGGCGAGTTCGTCCAGGAGGCCCTGATCCTGAACCTGCGGCGCTTCGACAAGGGCGGCGACAACTTTTACGATCAAATTTCCGCCCTCCACAAATCGGTTCGGGGCTCCCACCCCGACGCGGCGCTCTATTGGTTCTGCCGTATGATCGACGGCGGGGCCGATCCGCGTTACCTGGCCCGCCGCATCGTGCGCATGAGCTGGGAGGACGTGGGGCTGGCCGATCCCCGGGCCGTCGACCTGGTCCGGACCGCGGCCGAAACCTATGAGCGGCTGGGTTCGCCCGAAGGCGAACTGGCTCTGGCCCAGGCGGTTATCTATCTGGCGGTGGCGGCCAAGAGCAACGCCGGCTACCTGGCCTATAACCGGGCCATGGGCTTCGTCAAGAAGGACCGCTCCCGCGAGGTGCCCGTCCACCTGCGCAACGCCCCCACCAAATTGATGAAGGATCTGGGCCACGGTCGCGAATACCGCTACGCCCACGACGAACCCAACGGCTACGCCGCCGGCGAGACCTACCTGCCGGAGGGCCTGGCCGAGCCGCGCTGGTATCAGCCGGTGAACCGGGGCCTGGAAATAAAGATCGCCGAGAAACTGGAGTTTCTGCGGGAGCTCGATCGTCGGGCTCGGAAGCCTTCGAAAAAAATGGAGGCCGACGGGGAGGCCCGGGAAGATGACCGGGGCGAAAATGCAAACGCCCCAAACATGAAGGACGGGGGCGACTAAGCCTTCGTTCCCGCCGCCCGGCGGCGGCGATGCGGCGCCCCGTTCGGGGCGCGGAAGCGAGGGATGCTGATATGAAAATCGCCCTGGTTCAAGGGCGGGTGCACCGTGACCGGCCCGCCGACAACCTGGAACACGTCAAAACTTTTCTGGATCGTCCGGAGATGGCCGGGGTGGATCTGGTGGTCTTTCCGGCCCTGATCCTGTCGGGGCGTCTCGGCCCGGAGGCTCTGGGCCGCCCGGGTCTGGATGTGCAATATACCAAAGTTTTTAAGGACTTTTTGGAGATTTCCGCCTCCCGGCCCGATCCGGCGCTGGCCCTTTCGGCCCTGGTCTGGCCCCCGGAGGGCGGCCCGGCGCGGGAAGAGGTTCTGGCCGTGCGGGGCGGGCGGGTGTTTCCGGCCCGGCCCCGGGCGGGGTGTATGTTTGAGCTGGCCGGCCGGACCGTGGCCCTGGGGCCGGGCCCGGACGGCTGGCTCCCCGAAGAAGTCGAGGCCGCCGATGTGCTCGTCAGCTTCCAGGACGCCCCCTATCGGGGGACGCCCTACGCCCCGCCGTCTCCCGGCCCGGCCCGGGCCTGGCGGCTCAACGTCGGCGCCGTCGGCGCCCAGGGCCCCCGGGTGCTGGAGGGCGCCACCTGGGTCGTCGACCCGGCCGGCCGGCTCAAGGGCTGGGCCGCCGGTTTCGACACCGCCGTGATCATTTTGGATACCGATTCGACCCACCTGCCCACCCTGGAGCCGCCGGATCGCCAGCCCCTGGCCGTGCTCCATCAGGCCCTGACCGCCGGGCTGGCCGATTACGTCCGCTCCACCGGCTGCGGCCGGGTGCTGGTGGGCCTGTCCGGCGGGCTGGATTCGGCGGTCACCGCCCTGTTGGCCGTGGACGCCCTGGGGCCGGAGAACGTGCTGGGGGTGGCCCTGCCCTCGGAATACAACGCGCCGGAAAGTTTGTCCCTGGCCAGGGAACTGGCCAGGAACCTCAAGATCAGTTTTTTGACCATCCCCATCGACGCCATCCGGGAATCTTTCAGCCGCTCCTTTCTCCTGACCCCCCGGCGGGATGCCAAGGACGGCCATCTGGCCGATGAAAATCTCCAGGCCCGCATCCGGGGCGTTCTTTTGATGTACCTGGCCAACCGCGAGGATCGGCTGCTGCTGGCCACCGGCAACAAGAGCGAAGCGGCCATGGGCTATTCCACCCTCTACGGCGACACCTGCGGGGCCATCGCCCCCATCGGCGACGTCTACAAAACCCGGCTCTATGAGCTGGCCGAACACCTCAACCGGGAGACTGAACGCATCCCCCGGGGCATCATCACCCGGCCGCCGTCGGCCGAACTGCGGCCCGGCCAGAAAGACGAGGATTCCCTGCCGCCGTACGCGGTGCTGGACGACATCCTCCACCGTCACCTGGAAGGCGGGCGGAGCGGCTCCCAGGTGGCCAGGGAGGGCGGCCATTCGGCCCTGACCGTGGCCTGGGTGCTCGGCGCCTTGAAAAAATCCGCCTTCAAGCGCGCTCAGGAGCCTTTCAGCCTGGTGGCCTCGACCCATCCTTTGGCCGGGCTGGACTGGCCGGAGTAACAGGAGGGCGAGATGAGTCGAAAAAGGGCCAATTCGCTGAGGGGGTTGATTCGCCGGCTGATATTTTCTTTCAGCCTGACTCTCATGGGATCCTGGGGGCTGCTCCTGACCCGTCTCCACTTCCCCGAACTCCAGGCCGAACTGGCCAGGCGCTCCGTCAGCCAGTTTTATCTCGACCTGGCCGGCCTGTCCCTGACTTTTCTGGGCCTGTTCATGGCCCTCTACTACCACCGCCGTCTCTTGCCCCGCCTTCAGCGCATGGAGCAGTTGGGCGAGGACCGCTGGTAGGCGGAGGCCGGGCCCCGCGTTTTCCAAACGTTTATATCAAGGTGAAGAGGCGATCCAGCCATGAGACTGTTGGCCGTGGAGCCGTATCGGGGCCGGGCGTTATATATCGATTCGCCGGTCGGTCCGCTGGGGCTGGTGGAAAACGGCTCGGCCCTGACCCACCTGTTTTTTGGCCGGGCCGGCGCCCCGGAGGGGGCCGAGGTCGGCGAAACGCCCCTTCTGGTTCGGGCCCGGGAGCAGCTTTCGGAATACTTCGCCGGGCGGCGCACCGAGTTCGACCTGCCGCTGGCTCCGTTCGGCACCGAGTTCCAGCGGCAGGTCTGGGCCGCGTTGCTGCGCATCCCTTATGGGGCCAAGATCAGCTATCGCGAGATGGCCGCGATGGCCGGCCGCCCCCGGGCCTTCCGGGCCGTGGGGCAGGCCAACACCCGCAACCCCATCGCCATCATCATTCCCTGCCACCGGGTGGTGGGCCGCAGCGGCCAGTTGTCCGGCTTTGCCGCCGGGGTGGAAATCAAGGACCAACTGTTGCGCCTGGAGGCCGAAGTGCTGGCGACGCTGGCCCGGTCGAGCGAGGCTGGAAAGGGCGGCGCCTGACGGGGCCGCCCGGGGGCGATTCACAGGGCAATCGCCTGTGGGGTGATGAATCGCGGTGGTTTCGGCGTCCGCCCGGGGCAGCGCCCCGGAAGGCCACGGGCGGCCTTCGCCGCCGTGATTCACCTCCGGTTGTTCAAGAGACCGCCCGGGGGCGATTCGTCAAAATGCTTGATCCTGAAAGAAAAATGTATTACAATCAGGATTGAAGATTCATGATTTCATGTCGCCCCCAGACCGGATCAGGTAGCCTATATGACTGAGTCACCCAAACGAATCACGGCCAGCCTTGACGAATTTTTGAGGCCTCAAACCAGGCTGGACCTCATCTTCGACGTTGATCTCATCAATGACTATATTGATGTGCGCAGCGCCATGGTCCAGGAAATAACCGACAGCAGAATCATCATCAGCCAGTCCGACCCGCCGATCCTCAGGTCCATGGTCGGGCGCTCCCTGGAAGCCACCTTCGTCCGCCGCGATCCGGTCACCGCGGAAATCATCCGCTGGGGCTGGCGCTGCCAGGTGCTGGAATTCCTGCCCAACTACAAGCTCCGCCCGGAAGATCCCGAAACGATCCCGGCCGTGGCCCTGGGTCTGCCGGTCGGCGGCGGCCTTTCCGAGACCAACGCCCGCATGGATTATCGCCTGGCCATCACCAGCGACAAGAAGATTTCCATCCAGACCCATCCCTCTTTCGGCCGGGTCAGCCTTTTGGATTTTTCCGCCGGCGGGGTGCTGATCGGCGTGCCCCGGCCGCCCCAGGCCAAGGTGAGCATGCGCCTGTGGTTCACCCTCTTTTTCCCGGTGCAGTCCGCGCCCGGCCAGCAGACCACCATCAACGGCGAAGCCGAGGTGGTCCGGGTCACCACCAACGAGGGCGAGGCCTTCGCCCGGGTGGGCCTGAAATTTCTCGATCTGGATCTCAACGCCACCCGGGCGCTGCAGAAGGCGATCAATTTTTACATGCTGGAAGAACAGCGCGCCCGCAATCGCAACCTGCCGCCGTCCTCCAACCCCGCCCCCGCCGCTTCCTGACGGTTCGCGTCGACATGGGTATCGCGGCGGCCCGTCGTTTTTTCGGGCGCCCGGAAAATGGTCTTTGAAGGTCGCCCGTTCCGGCTGGGACGGGCGACTGTCGTCTGACCGGCCCCGAGGCGGGGCGCGGCGGTTGTTTGTTTAAGGATATCAATGTGATACTCCGCCAAACCGGATAAGGATCCGCGCTGGAACATGTCCTATTACGCCCAGGAAAAAATAGATGAGGTCAATGAGGCCGCCGACCTGGTGGAGCTGGTGTCCCACTATGTGGCCCTCAAGCGGGCCGGGTCGGTCTATAAGGGCCTGTGTCCGTTTCATTCGGAAAAGACGCCCTCTTTCGTGGTCACTCCCCACCGCCGCATGTTTCACTGTTTCGGCTGCGGGGTCGGCGGCGGGCCCATCCATTTTTTCATGAAGATCACCGGCCAAAGCTTTCCGGAGGCGGTGGCCGAGCTGGCCCGGCGCTATGGGGTGGAACTGCCGGCCCGGGAGGGTGGTCCCCATCCTCGGGATGGGAGCCGGGAAAACCGGGCCGCGATTTTTGAAGTGCTGCGGGTGGCCCGGGAGTTTTTCGAGGCCAATCTGTGGGGTCCGGCCGGGGAGGGGGCCCGCCGCTATCTGGCCGGTCGGGGGCTGAACCAGCGGCTGACCCGCGAGTTCGGGCTGGGGCTGTCCCTGCCGGGTTGGGAGACTTTACGCCCGCACCTGGCGGCCGCGGGCTTCGGCGACCAGATCATGCTCGAGGCCGGCCTGATCAAGCCCGGCCGCCAGGAGGGCCGCTATTACGATCTGTTTCGCGATCGGCTGATGGTGCCCATCCTGGACGGCGAAGGCCGGGTGGCCGCTTTCGGGGGCCGCCTCCTGAGCGGGGAGGAAAACCAGCCCAAATACGTCAATTCCCCCGAGACCCCGGTCTACACCAAAGGGCGGCTGCTCTATGGCTTTCACCGGGCCCGCCCCTACCTGCGTTCGGCCGGGCTGGTCTTTCTGGTCGAGGGCTATTTCGACCTTATCTCCATGGTGGCCGGGGGGGTCAACGAGGTGGCCGCTCCGCTGGGTACGGCCCTGACCGCCCACCAGGCCGGGCTTCTGCGGGGGCAGGTGGAGCGGGTCATGCTGCTGTTCGACGCCGACGAGGCCGGGCAGCGGGCCGCGGCCCGCACCCTGCCCATTCTCCTGAACGCCGAGCTCGACGGCCGGGTGCTGACCCTACCGAAAGGGCACGATCCGGATACCTTCATGCGGGAATTCGGGGCCGAGGCCCTGTTCGAGGCGGCCGGGCTGGCCCGGGATCTGGTCGAATTCGTGGCCGCCCGGCTGAAGAGCGCCCATTCCGATTCCGTCAGCGGCCAGGCCCGGATGGTCCGGGAAGTCCGGGAGATCCTGGGCCAGGTGCCCGATCCGGCCAAACGCTGGCTTCTGGCCAGGCGGCTGGCCGCCCTGTTGGACCTGGAGGAGGGCTGGCTGGGCGAAAACCCGGGCCGCCCCCGGCGGCAACTGAGCCGCTCCGCCCCGGCGGCGCCCGGCCGGGGGGCCTCCTATGACCGGACCGCCGGCGAGCTTCTGAAACTCATCCTGGCGCATCCGGAAACCGCCTCCCCGGTGCTGACGGAAATGGCCGCCTGGTGGCCGGACGACGCCACCCGGCCGCTTTTCACCCGCTTGAAAGCCCGCTTCGAAGCTCACGGCTCGGTAGCCCCGGAAGACGCGGCCGGGGAAGAGTCGGAAGAGATGGCCGCTTTGGTCGCGGAGGCGGCCGTGAGCCCGCGGCTCTACCCGCCGGAGGAAGCCGGGGAGGTGGCCGAGGCTTATATGGAGCGGCTGCGGGGCGCCTGGCGCCGGGCCCGGCAGGCCGAAATTTCAGAGGCCGTCAAAAAGGCCCAGGCCCGGGGGGATGAAGCGGAAGTACTTAGTTTGCTTGAAGAAAAAAAATCACTGCTCGTTAAATAGGGCCGGGTTTCCGCCGCCGCCCGGTTCATTTTTCGAAAAAAGCTTTACTCGCCTGAAGGAGTGTGATACCATAAATAATTTCGTGGAAATTTCTCCACGATATGATTCCGCAATCGCGGCCGCCCGGCCGCCCCGAAACACTAAAGGCCGTTACCCGCCCCGACCGGGGCCGACGGCTTTTATGGTTGATGGCGATGAATTCCGTGTTTTGAGCCATAAATAATATCGCCGCGCCTCTGGCCGGCTCCGACCGGCGTGCTTATATTTACCACATAAGTTTGGTCCGTATTCCGGTCCTCCTCGGCCCGGGCGCCGCCGACGCCTCCCCGTGATCCGACCGCGGCCGTGATGACGGCCGCACCGCCTCCGTTCCCCCCGGCCGGTCCGAAAGAACCGACCTCATGTTTCAACGGCCGCCCGCAAGCCCGGCCTCCCCAAGCCTGTCTTCTTCCGTCAGGAGATGAACCATGGCCCGAGATTCTTACAAAATGAGAGACATTATTTCCCTGGGCAAGGACAAGGACAGCCTCAGCTACGATGATCTGACCGATTCCCTCTCCTCTTTGGACGATACCGACAACATTGAAGACGTGATGGCTTTTTTCGATGACATTGACCTGCCGAACATCGAAGATGTGGAACTGGTCAAGGGCACCAAGAAATTCGAGGATCTCAAGAATCAGGACGACCGCGAGCCCGATCTCAATTTTGAGGCCGAGGCCGACACCCGCGTCACCGACCCGGTGAAGATGTATCTGCGGGAAATGGGCCAGGTGGCTCTCCTGACCCGCGAGGGCGAGGTGGAAATCGCCAAGCGGATCGAGCGCGGGGAACAGCTTATCATCACCGCCATTCTGGAGACCACGGTGGGTTTCGAGGAGCTGAGCGAACTGCGCAAGAAGCTGGAAGCCGACGAAATTCGCCTCAAGGAAGTGGTCAAGGACGCCGACGAGGAAGAGGAAAGCTTCATCGAGTCTCCCCAGCGCCGCGACCAGATCATCACCCTCATCAAGGAAATCGAGCGCAAGGCCCTGAATTTCACCCGCCAGCAGCGCAAGGTGGCCGTCGAAAAGAAGACGGCCGACAAGGCCCGGCAGGCCCGTATGCAGGCCGATCTGAACCGCCGGAAGCTGGAAATCGCCGAGATGTTCCGCAGTCTCAGGCTCGATCAGAATCACTACGACGCCATGGTCGCCCGCCTCAAAGCCTGGGACAACGAGTTCACCACCTGCCAGAAGGTGCTGGATTCGGCCCTGTCGCATTTCAAGGTGGTCAAGGTCGGGAGCCTGGCCGAACTGAAGAAGTTCTGCGGCCTGGTCAAGAAAGACCCCAAGACCTATCACAAGGAATGCCGGCTGGTCAAATTGACCGCCGATCAGGTTCAGGAAATCGGCCAGAAGGTTCAGGAGCATGTCCAGCGGGCCAAGGACCTGGAAGAGGAACTGAAAATGCGGCCCAAGGATCTGGGCAAGATCCTCAAGGCCGTGGAAGGCGGCGAGGCCCTGGCCAGCGACGCCAAAAAGGAACTCATCGAGGCCAACCTGCGCCTGGTGGTCTCCATCGCCAAGAAATACACCAACCGGGGGCTGCAGTTCCTCGACCTCATCCAGGAAGGCAACATCGGCCTGATGAAGGCCGTGGATAAATTCGAATACCAGCGGGGCTACAAGTTCTCCACCTACGCCACCTGGTGGATCCGGCAGGCCATCACCCGGGCCATCGCCGACCAGGCCCGCACCATCCGCATCCCGGTGCACATGATCGAGACCATCAACAAGCTCATCCGCACCTCCCGCTACCTGGTGCAGGAACTGGGGCGCGAACCCACCCCCGAGGAAATCGCCGACAAGATGGAACTGCCCCTGGACAAGGTGCGCAAGGTGCTCAAGATCGCCAAGGAGCCCATCAGCCTGGAGACCCCCATCGGCGAGGACGAGGACAGCTATCTCGGCGACTTCATCGAAGACCGCCGCATCGTCAGCCCGGCCGACGCGGTCATCAGCCTCAATCTGGCCGAGCAGACCCGCAAGGTGCTGGCCACCCTGACCCCGCGCGAGGAAAAGGTGCTGCGCCTGCGCTTCGGCATCGGCGAAAAGGCCGATCATACCCTCGAGGAGGTGGGCCGCGACTTCGAAGTCACCCGCGAACGCATCCGCCAGATCGAAGCCAAAGCCCTCCGCAAGCTCCGGCACCCCAGCCGCAGTCGCAAGCTGAAGCCGTTCATAGAAAATTGAATTGCCAAGATTCAAGACCGACGCCCCGGCCTGGATCCCAGCCGGGGCGTTTTTTCCAGGGCTGAGCCCTGGACCCGCCGGATGCGCCTGTCGGCCTATCCTCCCCGCACCCGCTCCGTTGGGCTGCCGAGGCCGCAACGTTTGGTCGTCCGAGACCATCAGGGTCATTTTGAGGGTCAGAATGGGCGCTGTGCGCCCTTTCGGACTGTATGGAAAAATGGCATTAGTCGGATCACATTATCACTATAAATCATATTATTACGAGCACCGTCGAGGGGAATCGCAATGGGCGGCCTGAAAATCGGCACGAAAATCTCGCTGGGCTACCTGGCCCTGATCGTCATTCTCATGGTTCTGGTCGGCTTTTTGACCACGCTCTTATTCTCCATCAACCGGCATTCGGAGATCCTGTCCCGGGACGCCATGCCCCTGGCCAATGAGTCCGCCGCCCTGGAACGGGCCCTCCTGAACATGTCGCTGGAACTGCGCGGCTACAGCCTGACCGAGGAGGACTCCTACCTGAAATCGGCCCGGGGTTATCTGCCCCAGGTGGACGAAAAGCTCCAGGCCATCGTCGACAACCTGGCCGAATATGGCGGGCCGGACCGGCCGGAGATTGAAAACCTGGTCCTGGCCATCCGCCAACGGGTGGCCGAGGCCCAAAACCAGAGCGGGGCCATGGAAAAGAACCAGGCCGATGTTCGGGCCGCCCGGGCCGGCTTCAGCCAGTTGCGGGATCAGGTCTTTCAGGATCACCTTTACCCTTTTTTCGATATGATCCAGGCCGAACTGCCCCGGATCCAGGGCGACGACCAGGCCGCCCGGGACCTCAGGGACCGCTATACCGAGCTGTCCAACTCCCTGTGGGACAAGTATGAGGCCGCCAACCTCACGTTCTGGCAGGGTCAGGCCGGTCGCGATCTGATGGTGATCCGGGGTTCCGTCGAATTGATTTCGGCTTCGGCGGCCGAGTTGGATCGGCTGCTGGCCGAACCGGCCCTGCCGCCGGAGGTGGCCGCCGCCGGGCGCGAACTGGCGGCCCGGCTGCCGATAATTCGGGAGGCCCTGGAGGCGTTCATCCGGGCCTGGGAAGCGCGGAGCGCGGGGGAGGAGAGCAGCCGCGAATTAATGCGGGCCGTCAGTCAGGATTTGACCCGCCTGGCCACCCTGGCCGGCCGCATCAGCGCCGACGGCGCCGACCAGACCCGGCACAACGTGGCCTCGGCGCTGGCCGCCTCCTTCATCGGCCTGGGGCTGACCCTGGTCGCCGGCCTTTTGGGGGCCTTCTTCATCAGCCGAGGCATCACCGGCTCCATCAAGCGGGCCATCGGCCGCATTTCCGCCGGGGCCGGTTATGTGGAATCGAACGCCGGCCTGTTGGCCGAGGCCGCCGGCACCCTGTCCCACGGGGCCTCCCAAAACGCGGCCAGCCTTCAGGACATCGCTTCGGCCCTTGAGGAACTCTCGGCCATGACCACCCGCAATTCGGAAAACGCCGGCCGGGCCGACGGCCTGATGCGGTCGGCCCGGGAAGAGGTCACCACGGCCGCCGACTCGATGTCCCGGGTCATCCGGGCCATGGACGAAATTTCGGCTTCGGGCCGGGAAATCGGTAAAATCATCAAGACTATCGATGAAATCGCCTTCCAGACCAACCTCTTGGCCCTGAACGCGGCCGTGGAGGCCGCCCGGGCTGGGGAAGCCGGGGCCGGCTTCGCCGTGGTGGCCGACGAGGTGCGCAATCTGGCCATCCGCTCGGCCGAGGCCGCCAAGAACACCGCCGGCCTCATCGCCGGCACCATTCAGAACATCAATTCCGGGGCCGAACTGGTGCGCCAGACCGGGGAGAGCTTCGACCAGGTCGGCCGCGGGGTGGGGGAGGCCGGGACCTTGCTGAACGCGGTGGCCGAAGCCTCCCGCGAGCAGGCCCAGGGCATCGCCCAGATCAGCCGCTCCATGTCGGAAATGGACCGGGTGACCCAGGACAACCTGACCGCCGCCAGCCAGGCGGCCGGGGCCTCGTCCGCCCTGGCCGGCCAGGCCGAGGACCTGGTGGAGACGGTCGACCAACTGAGCGCCATGGTCTACAGTCCTGAGGAAGCCCGGCGGCTGGACCGGGAGAACCGGCGAGCCGCCGCCGGGCCGCCCCGCCAGGGCTGAGCCCTGGACCCAATTCCGCACCCGCTTCGCTGGATTTCAGTGGCCGCAACATTTGGGTGGCCGGGACCATCAGTTCGTCATCCGGAAACCCGTCGGCGACGCGGTCGGGACTCACACCGGCCGCCCTCCGAAGTGTTACCGACCCGCTCAGCTCAGCTTGATAAAGTTGACCGAAAAGCCGTTTGGCCCCTACGGCCTGGGAATGACGCAGAGTGATTCTTCGGGCGCCCGGCATCCCCCCACGCAGGCCGCCCGATTGCGCGAATCGATGACCGCCGCCCCCCCGACCACGGACGAACACCTGATCATGCCCGCCGGATTGATGACGCACTGCCCCACGCCGCAGAGAAATTTTCCCGTATTTACGTCCTGGATGATATCCCCGAACGGCGGAGCGCATTTCACCTGACCCATGCCGATCGCCCAGAGGCACTTGGGCGCGATGGGCCCGGCCCAGGAGAGAGTCGGCGTCAAGAGCGCCCCCAGGCCCACGGCGAAACAGGCGAAAAAAACCGGTAATCTCATGCTCTCCTCCCTATGGTTTTTAAGACGGATCGGGGACCGGGGTCACGCAGAGCGATTCACTGGCCGCCACGCAGCCTTCGACGCACAGCCCCTCGCCGCGCGAATCCAGGGCCGCGAGCCCCCCGGGCGCGGCGGAACAAATGACCTCGCCCGAAGAGCTGTTCACGACGCATTGCCCCGGGCCGCAGACGTATTTTCCGCTTCTGTTCCTGACCAGGTCGCCCTGGGGCGGCGCGCAGATGATGGTGTTGCGCGCGTCGGTCTTCTGCTCGCACTGGAACTGGGCCAGGCAGACCGGAGCGAACAAAAAAGTGAGGGCCCCCAAAGCGGCCGCCGTCATCCAGGCTCTATTCAGGTTCATCGTCCCTCTCCGTATTATCTGGATTTCTTGTTGGGCCGTTCTATGGTCCGGCACAGCGACGGGCTGGGATCCATGCAGCCGCCGACGCACAGGGCGTTGCCGCGCTGATCCACGATCGCCGCCCCGCCGGGCACCCTCGAGCACTTGACGTTGCCATGCGCATCGGCCACGCACCAGCCGGTGCCGCAGGCATAATCCCCTTCCGTATACGCGATGATCTCGCCGTTCGGCGGCGGGCAGACCACCGTGTCGGGCTGCTGATGGCGGAAGCATTCCATGGAGGCGGTGCCGATGGAAGGCGGGGCGAGCATGAAGCCCAGGGCCAGTGTGGCGATCAAAAGGTTTTTGTGTTTCATGCGGTTCCCGCCGTATCGGTTCGGTCTGTTGAAAGTGACTGACCCAGAGCCGGAGGCCCGGTCGGCGCGGCGCCGAAGGCGCCGTCATTTCTTGAAATGCTCCCGGGTCAACTGGTGTTTTTTCATCTTGTAGACCAGAAGCTGCCGGGAAATATCCAGCATTTTGGCCGCCTGGGCCACGTTGCCGCCGGTCATGAGCAGCGCCCGGGAGATCATCTCCCTCTCCCGGTCTTTCAGGGTGACCAGGCCGGGCCGGTCGCCGCGGTCGTCGGGGTCCGCCGGCGGAAAATCGCGGTTCTCGTCGCGGCTCCCGGCCGTTTGCCCGCCCAGGGTTATTTTGGACGAGAGGCTGAAGTGGTCGGGCAGCATCTTGGGCGTGATCACTTCCTCCCGGTCCGCGATGTTGAAAATGGCCTCGATGATGTGCTCCAGCTCCCGGACGTTGCCCGGCCAGGTATAGGCCTGGAAAGCCTCCATGACTTCCGGGGAAAAGGCCCGCACCCGGCGCCCCAGAAGGGTGTTATATTTGCCGGCGAAGTGTTCGACCAGAAGCGGCAGGTCCTCGGGCCGCTCCCTCAGCGGCGGCAGCTTGATGATCATGACTCCCAGGCGGTAGAAGAGGTCGGCCCTCAACCGTCCGCTCCTGAGGACTTCTTCCGGCGAGCCGCTGATGGCGCTGATGATTTTTATGTCGAGTTCCAGTTCGCGGGCCGAGCCGACCCGCCTGATCCGGCGGTCCTGAAGAACCCGCAGGAGCTTGGGTTGCAGCTTCAGGGGCATGGAATCCAATTCGTCCAGAAACAGGGTGCCGAAGTTGGCTTCTTCGAAGAGTCCCGGCTTTTCAGTGGCCCCGGTGTAGGCGCCCCGAGTGGTTCCGAACAACAGGCCTTCCAGGAGTTCCTGGGGAATGGCCGCGCAGTTGATGGCCACGAAATTCCGGTTGGCCCGGGGCGACCGCTCATGGATGCCCCGGGCGAACATCTCCTTGCCGGTCCCCGTTTCCCCGGCCAAAAGCACCGGCGAAGGGGACGAGGCGGCGCTTTCCCCGAAGCCGACCGCTTTCAGGAACCCCGGACTCCGCCCGATCAGCTTGTTGAACGCCCGCCCGCCCGTCGCCTCTTTCGGAGCCTGGCGGCGTTTTTCCTCCCCGGCCGAATCGGCCCTGGGCCGGTCGTCGATCACATAGATGGCCCCGACGCCCGGCAGGGGGATGCGGGTGATGGAGACGGCGATGGGCCGGCCGCTTCGGCCGCGTCCGGTCCAGGTGCGCGGGGCGGGTTCTCCGAAAGACCCGTCGGCGGGCGCCGACAACGCCGACGGCCAGCCGTCGCCCGGGTGGAGGTCGAATATCGACCGCCCCAGAACCTCCGCCTCGCCCAAACCGTCACGTTCCAATTGCCTCCGGTTGCAGAAGACAATCCGGTGGTCCGCGTCGGTAATGACGACGCCCTGCGGCAGGCTTTCAAAGAAAGCCCGCAGGGAGACCGGCCCGTCGACCACGGCTTGGATCATCGTTTTTTCGGAATCCATAAAAAATGGCCTTTTTCGTATCGAGACCGCCTGATTATAGCAATCCGCCGCCTTCTTGTCACTTCAACCGTGAGCAAAAGCGAAAAAAAAGAGCAAATTATTTTTCGTTTTGTTTTCTTTTTGTTTTTCTTTTGCCGGGCCGCACAGGTATCTACTTGATATTAATTGAAAATATTCTGAATTTAAATGGTATGCCGCTTGCACTCTAGATTGCCGTCGCTATACCGGTTCCAGCTTTTTCTCCTGATCGACGAAGGGGGCTCTATGAGTTTTTTCGCCAGCCACTCCGGCGTGCTCGACCCGAGACAGTTGGGGCGAATTCACACCGCCAGCCTGGAAATACTCCGGGAAACCGGGATGGCCTTCGGCTCGGCGGAGGCGCTGGCGGTTTTCAAGGCCCACGGGCTGAAAACTTCGGGCGATACGGTCTATTTCACCGACCGCATCATTGAAAGATGCCTGGAGACGGTGCCGAGCGAATTCACCCTGCTGGCCCGGAACCCGGAGCACGACGTCGATTTTTCCCTCGACAGCCGGGTCATCGCTCCCGGCAGCGGGGCCGTCTATGTGGTCGATCATCAAGGGCGCCTGGCCGCGCCGACCGCCGCGGATTTCATCCGGACGGCCCAACTGGTGCAGGCTCTCCCGCAGATGAAGCTCTGCCGTCCCCTGTTCATGCCGCAGGACATCAAAGCCAAGCGCGTTCACGCCTGGATGATGGCCAACCAGATCCTCCACCAGGATAAACCTTATTACCTGATGGTCGCCGACGACGTGCGGCTCCTGGGCCTGGCGTTCGGCAAAACGGCGGAAGAGATGCGGGAATCGGCCCTGATCGGGCGCAGTTACGGCCTATCGTCGGTCAACGTCATTTCGCCTCTGTATATGACCGAAGAGGCCTCCCGCAATCTCGTCGCCTTCTGCCGGGCGGGGGTGGCCTTCAACGTCACCTCGATGCCGGCCGCCGGCAGCACCGCGCCCTGTTCCCTGGCCGCGACCGTGTTGATGCAGAATTGCGAGAATCTGGGGGCGATCGTCCTGTCCCAGTTGGCCTCCCCGGGGCACCCCGTGTTTTACGGCGCCATGGGCGGGCACAGCGACATGAAGAGCCTGGGCTCGGTTTACGGTGGCCCGGAAAACCGGCTGGTGGAGTTGGCCGGCTGCCAGTTGGCGCGTTATTACGGCCTTTTGTCGCGGGGCGACGTCAGCCATACCGATTCGCCCGTCGTCGATTTTCAGGCCGGGGCCGAGGCGATGATGCAATTTTTCAGCGCCGCCGCCCAGCCGGTGAATCTCTTGCCGGGCTGCGGCCACCTGGGCAGTTTCATGGGCGGCAGCCTGGAAAAAATGATTCTGGACGCCGAACTCATCGAATATGTGGATAATTTTCTGCGGCCTGTCAGGTGCGGCGAGGACGATCTGGCCCTGGAGGCGATCAAGGAAGTGGGGCCCAAGGGCAACTTTCTGAACCATCCTTTGACTTTCAAACGCTTCCGAACGGAATTCCATGACCCGCTGGTCTTCAACCGGGATTCGTACGGGCGCTGGAAGCGGAGGGGCCGCCCCCAGGCCGTGGACCTGGCCCGCATCAGGGTGGATATCTATCTGGAGCAATACCGGCGGCCCGATATCGATCCGCTGTTGGAGAAAACTTTGAAGGCCGAAGGCGACTGAACGCGCGGCCCGATCCGAAGGCGCGGCCGCAACGGCCGAAAAAACAACCGGGGGGTTCATCATGTCATTGTCCGGCGAAATTGTCGAGTTCATCACCCGGAAAGTGGCCGGGGCCAATCAGGAGGATTACTACCGCCAGCCCCTGGTCGGGTTTTCCTCGGCCGCCGATCCCCTGTATTCGACGTTCAAAGACGTCATCGGGCCTCACCATTGGCGGCCGGAAGACGTTTTGCCCGAAGTGAAAACCCTGGTTTCGTTTTTTCTGCCTTTTTCCAAAAAGGTCGTCGAGGCCAACCGCCGGGACCCGGTCGTCCCGGCCCGGGAATGGGTGGATTCCTACCTCCACGCCAACAACCTGATCGATGAAATTGCCGGGGACCTGGTGGCCATGATGGAAGCCCGGGGCGTCAAAGCCGGTATGGTCAATTCGACCAATAATTATGACGAAACGACGCTCCGGGCCTACTGGTCCCACCGCAGCGCGGCCTTTGTGGCCGGCCTGGGCCGTTTCGGCCTCAACCGGATGCTGATCACCCCGGTCGGCGGCGCGGGCCGTTACGGCACCGTGTTCCTGGCGGAGGAACTGCCGCCCTCCGCCCGCCCGACGGAAGATTTGTGCCTGTATTTCAAGAACGGAAGCTGCCGGTATTGCCTGAAGCACTGCCCGCCCAAAGCCTTGGGCGACGGCCCGGACGAATTCGACCGCCACGTCTGCAACAAAAAGCTGCTGAACCTGTCGCCGTATACCCGGAGCCTTAATTGGACCCTCGACGTCTGCGGAAAGTGCGGCGTCGGTCCCTGCGCTCTTATCTGAGTTCCGGGCCCGGCCGGATATCGCAACCATTTGGATTGGGAGATATACAATGACGGAATTCATGATCCTGGATGATCTCCAGGTCCATTATGACGAACGGGAAGTGGCCGGGCATCTCAGAGTCAGGCCCGGGACCAAGGCCGAAAGACTCCTGGGCGACATTCTGGCCACCGCCGGGCGCCTGGCCCGGCCGAAGGCGGCTTTCATGGTGATGGCGCCGGAAATTCTGGATGACGAAAACACCAGATTCGGCGAGGTGGTCTTTCAAAGCGGGCTGATGACCCGCCAACTGGCCGGCTTGAAGGTGGCCTTTCCCCACGTGGTCACCTGCGGGCGGGAACTGGCCGAATGGACGGCCGGCCTGACCGGGCTGGAACAGTTCATGGCCGATGAGGTCATGTTGATGGCTTTGCGGCAGGGCGTGCGGCAGTTGGAGGATTTCATCACCGAACGCTATGGCCTGCCGCTGGTATCGGCCATGAACCCCGGCTCCCTGCCCCGGGAATGGCCGATCACCGAGCAGAAACCCCTTTTCGAGCTTCTGGGCGAACTGCCGGGGCAAATCGGGGTGACCCTTCTGCCAAGCCTCCTGATGAGCCCGAACAAGAGCGTTTCCGGGGTGTATTTTGAGACGGCGGAGAAATATCACAACTGCCAGCTCTGCACCAAAGAGGGCTGCCCTTCCCGAAAAGCCCCCTATCAGGGCGAAAACATCGGCATGTAATTCCGCCGACTCCCCATCATTTTCAGGTGCCATATGAACGCTTTGACTTTAGGACTCGATACCGGGGGAACCCACACCGACGCGGTGATCTATAACCCGCAAACCAGAACGGTCGCGGCGTATGCCAAGGCCGAAACCACCCACCACGACCTCTCCGTGGGCATCGCCCGGGCCCTGGAAAAGCTGGCCGCCCGGGATTGGCCCGGGGGGCGGGAGGCCGTGACCCAGATCAGCCTGTCCACGACCCTGGCCACCAACGCCATCGCCGAAGGGGTGAGCAGCCGGGTGGGCCTGATCATGATGGGTTATGACGCCGACCAGGAGGCCGTGCGCCAGCTGGTCCAGAAGCTGCCCCTGGTGGAATCCGTCTTCGTGCGCGGCAGCCACGATTATTACGGCACGGAAGAAGAGCCCCTGGACGAAGAAGCGATCGAGGCGGCGGTCGGGACGCTGGATCCGCACGTGTCCGCCTGGGCCGTCTCCGGTTTTTTCAGCGTCAAGAATCCCGCCCATGAATTGGCCGCCTCGCGCATCATTCGGAGTCTTTCCCAAAAGCCGATCACCCTGGGCCGGGATCTCACGGGCGAATACGACGCCGTTCGCCGGGCGGCCACGGCCGCGCTGAACGCCGGGCTGGTCGGCGTCATCAATCGTCTTCTGGAGGCGGTCAAAAAAGCGGCGAGAGGCTGCGGATTCAAGGCCCGGCTGATGGTGGTCAAAGGGGACGGCAGCCTGGTCAGCGAAGACTGGGCCCGCGACAGGCCCATCGAGACCGTGGTTTCGGGGCCGGCCGCCAGCCTCGTCGGCGCGAAAACGCTGGGGCGGGGCCTCTTGACCCCCGGGGAGAAAGACCTCTGGGTGCTGGACATCGGCGGGACGACCACGGATCTGGCCCTGGTGCGGGATGGCCGCCCGGCGGTCAATCCCAACGGGGCCCGGGTCGGCGCCTGGAACACCATGACCGTGGCCGTCGAGACCCGCACCCGGGGCCTGGGCGGCGACAGCCTGGTGACCATGAGCAAAGCCGGCGACCTGACGCTGGGCCCGCGCCGGGTTCTGCCCCTGTGCCGCCTGGCGGATGAGTGGCCCCAGGTGGTTCGGACCCTGAAATACCAGCGGGGATCGGGCCTGGGCGCCACCCTGGCCGGGTGCTTCTTTTTGCCCGGGTCGCCCCCCGATTCCGGGTTGAACGACGATGAAATCGTGCTGTTGCGGGCTTTGGAGCGGGAGACTCCGCTGGCCCTGGCCACCCATGCGGAAACCTGCTTTCAGCGGGGTCAGCGCTTCAGCGGGGTGAACGCCCTGAAGCACCCGGCGATTCTGGTTTCGGCCTTCACTCCCACCGACGCCATGGCGGTTTTGGGGCTGTATGGGCAGGGCTCGCGGGAAGCCGCCTGCATCGGGGCGGAAATTCTGGGCCGCTCGCTGCGGCTGACCGCTGAGGAGGTGGCTTTCCGGGTGCTGGAGGAATTCGGCCGCCTGTTGGCCGAGGAAATCATCTGCCACGGCTTCGATCAGGACGGGGTTCACTACCAGCCCGAAGAGTTTTCCGAAACCGGGGTTTTCAGCGGCCCCTTGGGGCGCGGGAAAAAGGGCAAAATCCGGGTCGAACTCGGCGTGGAGGACAGCATTCTGCTTTTGGGGGCCCCGGCCGCCGTCCTGGCGCCGTTTCTCGGCCGTCGGCTGAAGGGCACGATCATCGTGCCGCCGGTGTATGACGCGGCCAGCGCGGTCGGCGCGGCCGCCGCGCCCATCTATCTGCGGCGCAAGGTGGAGATCCACTCGTTGCCCAACTTCGCGGGCTTCCGGCTGTTCCTCCCCAGCGAGATGATCGACGGCGACTCGGTGGATGAGCTGTCGGCCATCGCCGAGGAAAAAATGGCCGGCTACATGCGGACCCTGGCCCTGACCGCCGGAGCCGGGGAGGCGAAGGTGTCGGTCCACCGGGAGGACCGCCGGGTGAGAACGGAGGAGGGCGACGTGATGGAACTGGGGGCCAGCCTCAGCTTCGCGGTCACCGAAGCGCGCCCGGCCTCGTCCCGGGCGGGCGGTTACCGGCCCGGCGGGTAAACGGCGGGAGGCGGCTGAGTCGGCGCTCCGGTCCAACCGTTCGCGGAGCGGTTGGACTGGGGCTATTTTTTGGGGCTTGAGCCGAGCCTTGAATGGGGCCATGCGCCCTCGATCAATAAATTGACGAGTAGCCGAAAAATGGTCTGGCTGAAATTGATCGTCCGAGAACAGGCTTGTGCCATTTCTCCTTCATGATGGCGTTATCGGTATTCGCACGGTGAGGCGGTCTGGGAATACTTCTCCGATTGGCCGCTGCCCAGCCACGCCGTCGGCGACGGCCCTGACCTCCGAAACTTTGCGTCGGCGACGCGGTCGGAGCCCACGCGGCCGCTCTCCGAAGTATTCCCAGGCCGCCCCACCTGGCTGACTTGGCCGACGAAATAAAAGCGGTCTTGATGGAGAATTGGTATTATTAACCCGGCAACTGACGAAGTCGATTCTCGGACGGCCAAGTCCAGCGATTTTGGGCTTTGGCGAAATCGCGAGTGTGACTTATTTAGTTGCCGGAGTAATAAATAGAAAAGCGTTCTAGTCGCTCCCCATCTTTCCCCTCATTCCTCCGCCGGGGGCCCGTCGCCCCGGACCGCCCACAGCCGCAGCTTGCGGGCTTCGGCCTCGTCCATGAAGGCTTCGAGCTCGGCCCAGCAGCCCACCTCTTGAAAACTCAGCATCACCGCCCGCGCGGCCGGCCGGGCTTCTCCCCCGGGCAGGGGCCAGACGACCAGGTGGACGGCAAACAGGCCGTCCGCCTCGGGGGCGCCGCCCAACGGGGAAACCCGGCTCAACCACTGGTGGACCTCGACCCCGGGCCGGGGCCGGTGGGCCAGGGAATAGTGCAGATAAAAAGGCCCGCCCGGCGGCTCCAGTCCGGCGTAATCCACGGTTCGGAGGCGTTCGAACATCGCGCCGCGGTCGGAGCCGGCCTGGTTGGTGAGTGTGCCCGCCCGCAGGCCGTCGACCCTGATTTCTTCAAGCAGCCCGCCGAGGCCGCCGGCCGGGTTCTCGGCCGTCGCCCCGGCGACCAGCCCCAGAAGCAGCCGGGCCGGGCGGCTGGCCCCGGGGGCGCTCCCGGGCAGGGTCAGGGCTTCGAGAAGCTCGCCCCCCAACTCGCGCTCCAGAAAAGCCCGGGCCGCCCGCCGTTCCCGTTCCCCGGCTGGCTCGGGGCGGGTGGGGCCCTCCCAGCCGAGCATGACGGTGTATTCCCCGGCCGGGTAATCCAGCCGGCGGTCGGTCAGGCGATACTCCAGATCATACAGCCGGCGGTCGCCGCGCCAATAATGATTTCCGTCCCCGCCCACCGGCCCGTCCCGCA
This sequence comes from Candidatus Adiutrix sp., assembly GCA_031553735.1. Lineage (GTDB taxonomy): Bacteria > Desulfobacterota > Desulfarculia > Adiutricales > Adiutricaceae > Adiutrix. The sequence continues at coordinate 72,022 of JAVBLB010000007.1, read as the reverse complement.
GGCTCAGAAGGTATTCGGCTTCGTCGGCCGGGGGCACCGGCCGAAAGCCGGCCGGGTCGGCCTGGTCGAGCCGTTGGTCTCGGAAATAGACGTGCCGGGCGTCGCGGCCATATCCGGAAACACTGAGGATCTCGAAACCGGCCGGGTCGGCTCCTTCCACCGGCCGACCCCGCCAGTAAACCCGGTGCCGGTCCCGGGTCAGGGGGCTGAAGCGAAAGGGCCCGTCCTGAATGTAGCCCAGCAGCTCATAGCTGGGGCCGTCGGAACCCTCGACCCGGTGCGGCCCGTGAAACGCTGAGATCCCGTCGGCGGCGATGGCCTGTTCGCCTTCGTCGATCAGGCGCGATTCGGCCGCCCGGCCGCAGGCGATTTGCTTAGCCTGATAATAGAGGCAGTTCGCGTCGCGGCCGTAAAGCCCTTCACGCCCCAGGGCTTCGAAGGTGGCCGGGTCGACCTCCGGGCCGGCCTCCCGGCCGCCGAGATCCAGGAAACGATCGAAAGCCAGGGGGTTGTTCTGATAATAAACCCGGTGCCGGTCGCGGGCATAGTGGCGGTGGGGTTCCAGGATTTCGAAGGTCGCCGGGTCGGCCGGCGGCTCCAGAGGCAGGTCGCGGAAAAAAATCCGGTCGGCGGCGACCAGGTAGTCGGCGGCGGGGACCGGGGTGCGGAAATCCCGGAGCTTGCGGCCGACCGGGCGGTTCTGGAAAACCGCCTCGCCGCCACAGAGGCCGTACAGGCCGTCCGGGGCGGCGGGCGGTTGATAGCTTTTGGATTCGCAGACCCGGAACTGGCGGAAAAAGACGTTGTCGCCGTCGGTGTACAGGCCGCGGGAACCCAGCGGCCGCAAGGCCTCCGGCCGGGGGTCATCGCTCATATCGATGCGGATCCATGGCAGGGGGTACACCAACCTTTCGCCGGTCCGGAGACCGGGCCGGCCGTGATCGCTTTCCTCCAGATAGACGCCGCGACGGTCCATATAGAGAAAGGCGTCGTTCTGGTGATAGGGCGTGAAGGGGTTCCGCCGACCGTGTTCGTCATAGCCCGGGTCGTGATGATACTGGCCCAGGTAGACGAAGCTGAACGCGTCCAGGCCGTCGATCAGGCGGTCGTCGAAGAAGATGCGGCGGCCGTCGGTGGCGATGGCCGTGCGGGCATACAGCGCGCGGGGCTGATCGGCCAGGCCCAGCCGCCAGCGCCAGAGGGGTTCCAGCTCCACGGGCCGCTGGGCCAGCACCCGAAAGCCGGCCGGGTCCGCGCCCTCGACGACCCGGTCGCGGAAATAGACCTGGTTCTTATCCCGGGCGTAGCCGACGTGGGGATTGAGCACTTCAAACGAGGTCGTGTCCACTCCCGGTCGGCCGCCTTCAAGGGCGCGGCCGTGAAACGAGACGCCCTCGGGCCCGACGAGGTAGTCGAAGGTCACGACGGCCTCAAGCTCGTCGCCGGAATAGGGGTGCTCGAAGACCGGGCCGGTGGGCTCGGAGCCCTCGACCGGAGAGGGGGGCGAAAACGCCGCCGCCCCGGCGTCCGGCCGGTTTTCGCTCCGGCAGCCCGCCAGCAGCCCCGCCGTCAGGAAAACAGCCAAGAGAAGGCCGAAGCTGACGGCGGCGTTGCGGGTTTCGGCGCTTTTTTTCAACCCCGCCCTCCGTCCGCCAGTCGTTGCACCCAAGGGGTCACACGTCATTCAACGCGGAGGACATCTTCATAGGCCACGAAGACGGGGGATTCGAAGCCGTCGATATAATCGCTGGCGACCACCAGACGGTATTCCCCCGGCCGGTTGAAGGTGATCCGGCCGTTTTCGAAGGTATAGGCGTCAACGGCCCGGATTTCGTTCAACTCGGTCTTGGCCTTCAGAAACTCGTCCCTGAGCGAGTCGTCGGTCCAGAAGAAGAACCCGCCGGATTTGTCGCAGGCGACCAGTGTTACGGTATCGCCCGCCGCCTGATAGTCGGCCGCCAGGCGCGGGCTGAGTTGCTTCAGGGTATAAGCCGTCCCGGCCTTCAACGGCTTCTTCAGGTCGCCCAGGAGGGGATGCTGGCTGCTGATAACGTCCAGAATGGCCGGCCGCAGTTTCCGGTGCAGCTGGACCAGCTCGGTCAGCGTGTATCCGCCGTCGCCGATGACCAGCCGATCCACCGGGCCGGGATTGTCGATCAGGTCGACGGCGACATGGTCGGCGAGATTCAGTGTTTTAAGAGGCCGCCCGTACAGGTCGAGGCGTTGCAGCAGCCGAGGCGGGGGGCCTTGCTTGATCTTGGCATCCACAACGGGACCCCACTTGAAGTCGGCGGGCTTGTTCGCCACCATTCTCCGCAATAACTCCCAATCCCGCATCCGGTCGGACTTTCTCACCTCAAGTTCATTGAGGCTTTCCAGGGGCTTGGCGGCCAGACTGAGCTCCGGGAACTGATCGCCGGAAAAGGCGAAGTCTTCCAGAACCCCTTCCGGCAGCCGCTTCATCGGATCGGGCTGCTCCAGGGGATTATCAGCGACGACCAGCTTCTTCAAAGCCTTCATCCCGGTCAAATCGGGCAGGGCGGTCAGTTGGTTGTGGCTCAGGACCAATTCCTCCAGCGTATCGTCGGCCCCCAGTTCTCCCAGGTCGGTCAGTTGGTTGTGGCCGACGCCAAGGTGGGTCAGCCGGGTCAGGCCTTTCAGGTCTCCAAGGGTTGTCAGGCGGTTGAACCCTACATCCACGCACTCAAGAGCGGTCAGCCGGCTCAAATCACCGATGTCGGCCAGGCGGTTCTGGCGGAGATTCAGGCGTTTCAAATTCACCAGGTTGTCGAGCCGCCTCAGGTTTTGCAGCCCGTTTATGGAGGCGTTCAATTCGGTCAGGCGGAGCAGCCCGCCGAGGTCGCCGAGGTCGGTCAACCGGTTGTATGATACGTCCAGGCTGTACAGATCCTTCATGGCGGAGAGGTCGCCCAGAGTGGTCAGTTTGTTGACGGCGACGTTCAATTGCCTCATGCGGGTCAGTTTGGAAAGGTCGCCGAGGCTCGTCAGTTCCCGGTTGAACGAGGCGTCCAGCCTGACCAGGTGGGTCAGGCCGCTTAAATCGCCGACTGTGGTCAGCCGGTTGGCCAGGATAATCAAATCCCTCAGATAAATAAGGCCGGAGAGGTCGCCCAGGCTGTGGACCCTGCTGTGGGCGACCCACAATGTTTCCAGCTTGGTCATGGCTTCCAGGCCCTTGACTTCTTCCAGGTCGTTGGCGTAGAACTGCACTGTTCGCGGCGTGGTCAGTCCGGTCAGGTCCATGACGCCGGTCAGTCGGGCATTGCAAAATTCCAGAACGTCCAGCTTCCGGTTTATCCAGGCGAGGCGGATCCGCTCGGGGGGCTCCTGGGTTTCGTCGGTGAAGGCGAGCCAGGTGTCGGGTTGGTCGATTTTCCAGCCGAGGGAGGCCAGAAAGCCGTTTTGGGCGTCGTTGTCCCGCAGAATCCGGTTGATGACCGCCACGTCGGCCGGGTCGTAACCGGTGGCCGCCTTCTCCTGGGGGGAGCAGCCCGCCGAAAGACCCAGCAACAGAACGACCAGGGCGATGACGCCTTTTCCCAAGCGCATGAGGGCACCTCGATTCCACCGGATGTCGGGCGTCGATGACCCGCGCGCCCCGCGTCGGACAAAAAATCCGGCCTCGGAGACGCCCGGTTCATTCCGGCCCATAAATTATAATTTTTTTATAATACCACAATTGGCGGGGCGCTGGGGGATTTCACCGCCGAAGCCGGGTTCGTTGGAAAACGCGAAGCGGCAATTCTCAAAGTGGAAGTGCGGTTCCTGTTCCATCCCGGCCAAGAGACAATTTTCATCCCTGACCCTTCCGAAACCGCCCGCTTTGGGGCGGTTTCGGTGGGGGCCAGGGGGAAATTCCCCCTGGCGGGGTTTGGGGCGGAGCCCCATTTCTTTTACTTTGAGAATTGCTGAACGCGAAGAAACGGCCTTGTGATATCCGGCGGCTGTGATATAATAAATACGTTCATCCTCCCGGAACACGGTGCAATTCCGTGGCGGACCCGCCGCTGTGAACGGGGACGGTCGCCGACGGCTTTTCCTGAAGGGGAAAGGCCAGCCACTGGGTCGTTTAGACCCGGGAAGGCCGGTCGGCCGGTCGATCCGTAAGCCAGAAGACCGGATGAACCCGCTCCGCGCGACCCCTGGCCGGTCGCCGGCGCCCTGTGATTCAAGGTGGTTGAAGGTAAAGACCCCCTGGAGAGCCGTTCTGTGCGCGGCGTCCGGGGGTTTTCGTTTTTTGGGGCCTCCCGGATGACGAAAACCCCGCCCCCGTGCGAGCCCGCGACAGTTCCATACGGCTGACCTGAACAGGGCCATCATTACCAGCTTTGAAATCGAAGGAAGACGCCATGTTCAAACTCAAGGAACACCACACCACCCCCCTGGTGGAAATCACCGCCGGCCTCACCACCTTCTGTGCCATGGTCTATGTGCTGGCCGCCAACCCGGCCATCCTGGCCCACACCGGGGCGCCGCCGGAGGCCCTGTTCACGACCACCGCCCTGGCCGCCATCGCCGGCTCGCTGATCATGGCCCTGGTCGCCAACCTGCCGTTCGCCGTGGCCCCGGGCATGGGCATCAACGCCATTTTCGGCTTCGTGGTCATCCTGACCCTGGGCTACACCTGGCCCCAGGCCGTGGCCGCGGTTCTTTTGGCCGGCGTTCTGTTCTTCCTGCTGTCGCTGTCGTCGCTGCGGGAAAAGATTCTGCGCGACATCCCGCCGTCGCTCCAATACGCCGTCTGCGGCGGGGTGGGGCTGCTCATCGCCGGCATCGGCCTGATCAACAGCCACGCGGTGGTCTTCACCAGCGGGCTCCCGGCCCTGGGGAATCTTCACGAGCCGGCGGTCAAGCTGGTTTTCATCGGCCTGTTCATCACCGCGCTGCTTTTGGCCGTGAAATTCCGTTATGCGGTCCTGGCCGGCATCGTTTTGTCCACCCTCATTGGCCTTCCCCTGGGGGTCACGGTCTGGCCCTCCGAGGGCGGCCTGCTCAGCCTTCCGCCCAGCCCGGCTCCGCTGTTTTTTCAGTTCGATTTCTCCCGTCTGTGGAGCCTCGATTTCTTTTCGGTGGTGCTGATTTTCCTTTTCATCGCCATTTTCGACAGCCTCGGCGGCTTTCTGGGCCTGTTCAGCATCATGGGCGAAGAGGAGGCCGCGCGCTATCGCCCCAAACTGGGCCGGGCCTTCGTGGCCGATTCCCTGGCCCTGGTCGTCAGCAGCTGCCTGGGCATTTCCCCCAACACCGCCTACGGCGAGAGCGGCACCGGGGTGGCCGTGGGCGGCCGCACCGGCCTGACCGCCCTGGTCTGCGCCCTCTGCTTCGTCCTGGCCCTGTTCTGTTCGCCCCTGTTTCTGGCCATTCCCTTCGCCGCCGTGGCCCCGGCTCTGGTGGTGGTGGGCTGGTATATGCTGCAGCCCCTGACCCGCATCGACTTCAAAGACGCCACCGAATCCTTCCCGGCCATTTTGGTGGTGGTGCTCATCGGCCTGTCGTGGAAGATTTCCGACAGCCTGGCCGTGGCCTGGCTGGTCTATCTGCTGATGAAGACCGCCGCCGGCCGGTTCCGGGAACTCAACGCCACCGTCTGCCTGGTGGGGCTGGTCTTCGCCACCAAGCTGGGCTGGGATATCTGGGCCTGAGCCCCGAATGGGGCAATGCGCCGCCGAAAAGCGGTTTGCCCGAAAATTGGTCGTCCGGGAACAGGCTGAATCGCCTTCTCACCTTATACAAAACCGCCCGACATCCGCGAGGCTTGCCCTCGCGGATGTCGGGCGGTTTTCGCATCCGGCCCCGGTCAGTCGGTTTCCGGAGCCGTCGCGGTCTCGTCCGGGATGGCCGGGGCCAGGGCTTCCAAAAGTTCGCGAAGGTTCACGGGCTTTCCGGCGTGGGCGTTCATGCCGGCGGCCAGGGCCTTGTCCACATCCTCCTTCATGACGTTGGCGGTCATGGCGACGATGCGCACCGTGGCCGCGTCGGCCCGCGAGAGGGCCCGGATGGCCCGGGCGGCCTCGCAGCCGTCCATGACCGGCATCAGCATATCCATCAGGATGTAATCGTAATATCCCACGGGCGAGCGCTGGAACAGCTCCACGGCTTCCCGGCCGTTGCCGGCTTCGTCGGAAGCCAGGCCGTTGCGGCCCAGGAGTTCGACCACGATCTTCCGGTTCAGGTCGATGTCGTCCACGATCAGGGCCCGGCGCCCGGAGAAATCCTTTTTGGGGATCGTTTTTTTGGGCCGGCCCGGAGCCGGCTCCGTCCGGGAGGGCGAAGCGGCGGCCGGGACGTCGATGGTGAAGAAAAACGCGCTGCCGCGCCCCGGCTGGCTCTCCACCCCGATCTGTCCGCCCATGGCTTCGACGATGCTCCTGGCGATGACCAGCCCGAGCCCGGTGCCGCCGTATGAGCGGCTGACGCTTTCGTCGGCCTGTTCGAAGGGCTGGAAAAGCCGGCCGGTCTGCCGGGGATCGATGCCGATGCCCTGGTCCCGCACGGTGTAGCGGAAGACGCTTCGGCCCCCGTCGTGGGAGACTTCCTCCAGGGTCAGATTGATGCGGCCGCCGACGGGGGAGAACTTGACGGCGTTGGACAAAAGGTTGATCAGCACCTGGTTCAGCCGCAGCGAATCGGCGGTCACGTATTCATGGTCGAGCCCGACCACGCCGAGGGCGATGTCGATCTTTTTCTCCAGGGCTTTCGATTCAACCATGGAGATCACGAAGTCGGTGTTCTGCCGGAGCGAAAACTCCCGGGCCTCCAGGGTCATCTTGCCGGCCTCGATCTTGGAAAAATCCAGGATGTCGTTGATGATGCCCAGAAGATGCAACGACGAATCCTCGATCTGCCTGAGGGAGGCGTCCACCTTTTCGAAGTCCCGCGAGCCGAAGGCCAACTGGGTCAGGCCGATGATGGCGTTCATGGGGGTGCGGATCTCATGGCTCATGCGGGAAAGAAAATCGCTCTTGGCCCGGCTGGCCGCTTCGGCCTCGTTTTTGGCCCGGACCAGCGGGGTCATGTCGGTCAGCACCAGCATGACGCAGGCCTGATCCGCCTCTTCCGCCGAATCGGCGGCGGAATCCGCGCGGAGAAACACGGCCGCATAGTGGCGCGGCTCGCCGCCGTCCCGCGGTTTCAGATGCAGGTCCAGCAACAGGGGCTCCCGCCGGTCCCCGCCGAACAGCCGGGCCAGGTCGGCCGCCTGGCCGGCTTGCCCCCCGGCGGCCAAAATGTCCCCCGGGAAGGTGGAGCCCTCGGCTTCAAAACCGTGCAGATCCATCAGGGCGCGCAGGTTTCGGTTCCGGTACAGCAGGTTGAAGCGGGCGTTGAAAAAGGCGATGGCCTCCGGCAGGGCGTCGAAATGGCGGCCGGTCATCTCCAGGGTATTGTTGACCCCGGAGATGATGCGGTGGTAATCCCCCTGGTAGACGGAACTGTCCGCGCGTTCGTCCAGGCGGCCTTCGCGGACCGCCTTCATCAGGTGCTCGATGTCCAAAACCACCCCGGCGATGCTGCGGGCCATGCTGTCAAAGGCCCCGGCCAGGCGGCCGATCTCATCGCCCCGCTGGAGCATCCGCCCGGAAATTTTCAGGTTCAGATCCCCCCGGGCCAGGCTCAGAGCCTGGCGGCCGATATCCGTCAGGGGCCCGGAGAGCATGCGCCGGATGACGATGAAGTCGATGACCGCGAAGATCAACATCGCCAGGACCAAGACCCCGGTGATGACCAGGCGGTAGCGGGCCACCTGGGCGTGCAGCGGGGTGATGTCCGCGTCGGTGCCCAGGAAAGCCACCACCCGGCCCCGGGAATCGAAGATCGGGGCGTAGGCGTAATACAGTTCGCCGTAATAGTCGTTGTAATACAGCGCCTTTTCGAAACCCCGGCCCGTGGCCAGCACCTCAGCCGCGCCCTCGTATTCGTCCTTGGTCTCTTCCCGGCCCAGGGCGTATTTTTCGCCCGGAAATTCCTGGCTGTGGGTGGCGTCGTAGATATAGGTGTACATGCCGGGAACGCCGTTGTCAAAGAGGATGTAGAAATACTTGGCGTTGATCTTGCCGGACAGTTCGTCGAGGCGGGCGGCGAATTTTTCGTATTCCTCGTCGACGGTGAGCGTTTCGGCGAAATGCCGCACCTGGTCGCCGTCGATGGCGTAGGCGGCCAGGGCGTTGCTGCTGAGGCAGAGCGCGTTGCCGTAGTCGTAGAACGCGTCTTTGTACATCCGATAGCTGATGGCCACGACGACGACGATGACGACGACGAACATCAGGCAGGTGGAGAGGATGATCTTGGAAGCCAGGCCGCCCGCCGGGGGGCGGAGGGGGTCGGCGTCGTTTTTAGGGCGTTCCGCGCGTTTCATATGGGTGTTCCCGCCCCGGGGGGGGCTTGCGGCGCCGCGACGGGTGCGGCCGTCGCGGCGGTATTGACCCGCCGACTAAACTTTTTCGGAGTGATTTGGTCAAAGCCCCAAATCACAAGACTTTGGTCGACCGAGAAGGAATATGTTTAGCCGCCGAAGCTGTATCCAAAGGTCGGTCAGGTTTCCAGATTCTCCCAGAGCATGGCCGCGGGGCTGTCGGCCACCGAACGGGCCGCGGCCAGGACCTCCTCAGGGGCGCCGCTGATGGCGTAGCCGTGGAAGCGCCGCAGCATGGAGAGATCGTTCTCGCTGTCGCCGATGGTCAGAACATCGTCGACGGCCAGCTTCTTCAGTTCGATCAAAAGGCTCAGCCCTTCGGCCTTGGTGGCCCCGGCCGGCACGACGTCCACGCAGAAGCCGCTCAACTGGGCGTACATGGTCGGGCCCAGGTCCCGGTTGAGGGCGGTCGCGCCGCGCGCGGCCGTTTCCGCGTCGGGGAATTCCAGGCTGATCTGCTGCAGCCCGGTCAAGCTCCGGGCTTGCCTGGTGTCGACGGGGGTCAGGGGCAGTTTCAGCCCGGTGAGCCACGATTCAGAGGAATGGAGGTCGATATAGGTCTGTCCGGCCCTGGAGAACACGAAATAGCGGCTGTCCTGGGTCGCCGGGTGGTCGATGATCAGTTCCGCCGCCCCGGGAGGCAGGGAGAACAGGTGGACGGGCCGGTAATCCGGCTCGAAGACGGCCGCGCCGGTGCTGCAGACCAGGTAGTCCACGGGAATGCCGCGCTCTTCGACTTCCACCCGGGTCAGGTTCAGGTCGCGCCCGGTGGCCAGCGCGAACAGGTGGCCGCGCTGCCGCCAGGCGGCGATGGCCTCCAGGTCCTCCCGGCTGACCCGGCCTCGTCGGAAGAGAGTTCCGTCATAGTCGCTGGCCGCGATTTTCATGTTTTCTCCTTGCTTCGGCTCAGCCCGCTTCAACAGTCGGCGAACCGCCGGTCAGCCCGTCTTCCGCCTCCGGCTTTCGGGTTTCCGACGGCGGCAGGGGGGCGAAATATCCCACCAGGATCAGCAGAAGGCCCACCGCCACAAACGAGACAATGCGGGCCACGGTGCCGGCCCGGGACAGGTCGATGAAAAAGATCTTGGCCAGGTCCATGGCCATCAGGGCCGCGCCCAGAAGCCACTGGAGCCGGCGGCCGGCCCGGTGCCCGGTGATCATGGTCCCGATGCCCACCACCCCCCAGACCAGGGCGCAGGCTCCCTGGAAGTGGCTGCTGCGGAACAGGGCGGCCGCCTCGTAGGGCACCCCGGCATAGTGGTGCACCGACCGCCCCAGAACCAGATTCAGCCAGACGAACAGGAGAATGCCCAGGGCGTAGATCGCCCAGCGGCGCTGATCCGTGAGCGCGGGCCAGATGTGGCGGTACAGGGTGGCCAGGGGCAGAACGCAGCTGGCCGCCTGAAAGAAATCCACCGCGTTCAGCACCGGGACGTAGGGCCGGAAGTCCGGCCCGGCGGCCGGATCGGCGATCAGAACCAGGAACCGCCATAGTGACAGGCCGCCCAGGACGCAGACCAGGGGGCGGAAAAAATCAAGATCCTCGAAGAGGGGCCGTTTCGGGGGACGCAGGAAGAAGGCCAAAAGCAGCAGCACCGGCAGGAGCCGGGCCGGCCCCCACCAGGCTTCCGGAAAATGCGCGGCCTGAGCCAGGGCCAGGAGAACCCGCCCGCCGATGACGGCCAGAGCCAGGCCCCAGGCGTTGGCCCAGAGGCGGGCCGGGCCGTAGCGCCGGGCTTCGGCGATGGCCAGGGCCTGCGAGAGGAACATCAGCCCCCAGGCCAGGCCGGTGAAGAGGTCGATGTCCGTGGCCGGGATAGGCGTGGTGCCGAAGAGAAAGAGGCTCAGGCCGGTCAGGGTCTGCCACAGGGTCAGGATCATGACCAGCCCCTGAGCCAGGACCAGGAACGGCGGGCCCTCGGTCGTTCCGTCCCCCTCCGCCCGGGGCACCCGCCCCACGGTCAGGAGGATGGGCAGGCGCCGCCCCAGACCCAGGAGAACCAGGCTCATGAGGCTTCCCGCCGTCACCAGCCAGGCCAGAGCGAATTGGGAGCCGAAGACGTCGACCAGGCGCGCGGTTTCCAGCACCGCGCCCAGGGTCCAGGCGGCCACCCCCAGCATCAGCAGGGCCGGTTGCCGGCGGCGGTCGGCTTCCGGGTCGGGGCTGAAATTGAGGCGGGACCAGGCCGCGTGGATCATGGCCCCGCCCAGAACCAGCGAAGCGACGAAGAACTGGGAGACCAGGCCCGTGGAAGGCGCATCCAGCCGGGTGTCCAGGGCTCCGAGGGTGAAGAGGGCGGCCAGGCTCAGGCAGATCAGACTGAAGACCCGGGCTTCGGCCTTGCCCTGGCTGGCCCCGATGAAGCCCAGGAGTGCGCCCTCCAGGGACCAGGTCAGGCTCAGGATCGTCCATTGGCTCAGGCCCGCCCAGGGCTGGCCCCGGTCAAACAGAAAGAGGGCCAGGCCGAGGTTCAGGCAGATCAGGGCTTCCCAGAGAATCACTTTGGCGATCAGCGGGGGCAGGTGCCGCGCCCGCAGCCCGAAACCCAGGGCCAGGTAGAGAAGACCCATCCCGGCCGCCGTCCCGGCCAGAATGAACGGCCGGTCGGCCATGGCGGCCATCAGCGACAGGAACAGCACCGGGGCCAGGACCGTCAGGGTCAGGTCGGTGCGGAAGCGGGGCCAGCGGCCTTCGGTACTGAAAGCGGAAGCGGATGCCAGGCCGTCGCCGGCGGCGGTCCGCAGGCCGATGAAGACATAAAAAAGGTAGAAAGCGATCAGAAAGGGGGCCGCCCCGTTGAACATGGGCGGCTGATACCAGAGCTGGACCCAGGTGGCGAAGATGCCGAAGCTGAGAGTGAAACCGGTCAGGTAGAGGCGGCGCCAGGGGCGGACCTGCACCAGGCCCAGGATGCCGAGATTGAGAATGGTGTGGAAGGAAAAAAGTCCCACGAAGTTGTTCTGGCCGGAGGACACCAAGAGCGGGGCCACGAAGGCGGCCACCAGACTCAGGTGAGCCACGATCTGGGAATTCTGCCACAGGGCCAGGAGGGCCGTGACCACCACCAGAAGGGTCATCACCGCCAGGGCCGGGGATTGCCCCACCAGTTCATAGACCCGCACCGAGGCCACGATGGTCAGATACATCAGCCCCAGGCCGCCGCCCTGGACGGCCAGGGCCCAGGTCTGCCGCCGGCGCCGGACGGCCAGGCCGATGCCGGTCAGGGCCAGCCCCACCAGGAAGGTGCTGATCAGCCGCATAGCCGGGGTGAACCAGCCCATGGCGATGGTGTAGCGCACCAGGAAGGTGGCCCCCAGAAACAGCACCAGAAGGCCGGCGGCCACCCAGAAGTGCCCCTCCCGCATCAGAAAATCGAGGGCGGCCCGGGAGGCCCGGGCCAGGGGGCCCGGCTCCGTGGCGACCGGCGGTTCCGCCGGAATCGAGACCCGGACGGAGAGCGGCGAAGGGACGGCGCGGCCTCGCGGCGAAGGGGGCTCTTCGGCGGCGGGGCGGGCCGGGGGCGTCTCTGCGATCGGCGGCCGCGCTTCGGTGGCGGCCGCCGGGGCATCCGCCCGACCCGCTTCGGCATCCGGAGTCCAGAGCGGGGGAGGCGGGAGCGGCAGATCGTCCGGGACGGCCGGGGGACGCGTTTCGGCGTCCGTCCGGCCCGTTTCCGGGGCCGGGGCCCAGAGCGGGGGAGGCGGGAGCGGCATATCGTCCGTGCTGGCCGGCGGGCGCGTTTCGGCGTCCGTCCGGCCCGCTTCCGTGTCCGGGGCCCAGAGTGGGGGAGGGGGGAGCGGCCTGTCGTCCGGGACGGCCGGTGGGCGTGCTTCGGCGGCCGTCGGCGGCGAAAGCGGGGCTTCGGCCGGGGTCGCGGACGGCGGGTGGGTTTCGGCGGCGGCCGAGGCGCTGGGGACGACGGGCGGCCGACCCTGGAGAGCCTGATCCAGACGGTCCAGGCGGGCCAGTATTTGGGAGAGGTCGAGGGCGTCCCGGTTCAGCCGCCCCTCCAGGCCCTGCAGCCGCCGGACGGCTTCGCCGACCTCGCCGCTCCGGCTCACCAGGACGATCAGCAGAATGGTCCAGAGCAGCGGAAAGGCGATGGCCAGAAAAGCGAGAAACTCCATTACCGCCCTACCTCCATAAAAAAATCGGAGGCGACCGAACCGCCGTCCCGGTCGGCGCGACCCGTTCCGATAAGGCGGTCGCGGCGACGCATCGCCTTTTCGGGGCGCGGCTGTCGACACCTGCCCCCATTGTAGAGAAGGGCGCGGGATAATTCAATAACTGTTTTCAGCGCCCCTAATGGAGCCGTGCGCTGCCGAAGAGCGGTCCGGCCAAGGTTCGGTCGTCCGGGAACAGGTCCCCGCAGACTCGTTTTGTCGGGCTGAATCGCCTCCTCACCTTACGAAGGTGCGGCGTCGCGCCGCCTTCCGAGGCGGGAGCCGCCGCCTATTCCACGGTGACGCTCTTGGCCAGGTTGCGGGGCTGATCGACGTCGGTGCCTTTGGCCACGGCGGCGTAATAGGCCAGGAGCTGCACCGGCAAGGCGTAGATGAGCGGGGCCACGAAGGGGTCGACCCGGGGCATCGCCAGGTGCCCGGCCAGCCCGGAGAGCTGGGCCAGGCCGTCCTCGTCGCCGATGAAGATGGTCCGGCCGCCCCGGGCGTTGACTTCGGAGAGGTTGGAGGCCGTCTTGGCGAAAAGGGGGTCGGAGGGAGCCACGACGATGACCGGCACGTTTTCGTCCACCAGGGCGATGGGGCCGTGCTTGATCTCGCCGGCGGCATAGCCTTCGGCGTGGATGTAGGAGATTTCCTTCAGCTTCAGGGCCCCCTCCAGGGCGATGGGGAAGCTGGGGCCCCGCCCCAGGAACAGGACGTCGCGGGCCGGGGCGACCAACTCGCGGGCCAGGTGCTCCAGGTGGACAGTGTCGTGGAGGATATCGGCGGCCAGGGCCGGAACCTCCATCAGGGCCCGGACCAGGCGGGTTTCCTCGGCCCGGTCCAGGTGGCCCCGGTGGCTGGCCAGGACCAGGGCCAGGGCGGCCAGGAGGGTCAACTGGGCGGTGAAGGCCTTGGTGGAGGCCACGCCGAATTCCGGCCCGGCCACGGTGGGCAGCACCACGTCCGATTCGCGGGCGATGGTGCTCTCCTGGACGTTGACGATGCTCATGATGCCCTGGCCGGCCCGACGGCAGTGGCGCAGGGCGGCCAGGGTGTCGGCCGTCTCGCCGGACTGGGAGATGAACAGGGCCACCTGGTCCGGACCCAGCACCGGGTCGCGGTAGCGGAATTCGGAGGCCACATCCACGTCCACCGGCAGCCGGGCCAATTTTTCGATCCAGTATTTGCCGATCAGGGCCGCGTAATAGGAAGTGCCGCAGGCCACCACGGTCAGCCGCCGGGTCCGCTTCAGTTCCGGCAGGCGCGGCAGGGCCACCTGGCCGGTGACCGGATCGATCATGGTGTTGAGGGTGTCGCCCATGACCTGGGGCTGTTCGTGGATTTCCTTGAGCATGTAGTGGCGGTAGCCGCCTTTGCCGAGGTTCAGCGCGGCCACCGAGGAGGGGTTCACCGGCCGCTGGACGGGGCGCCCGGATTCATCGAAAATGGCGACCGAACCTTTGGTGACCACGGCCCAGTCGCCGTCCTCCAGATAGGTCAGTTGACGGCAGAAAGGGCCGATGGCCAGGGCGTCGGAGCCCAGGGCCATCTCCCCCTCGCCGTAGCCCACGGCCAGGGGCGAGCCCCGCCGGGCCCCGATCAGGAGATCCGGGTGGTTGGCGAAGAGAAAGACCAGGGCGAAGGCGCCTTCCAGCAGGGGCAGGGTGGCCCCCACCGCCGCCGCCGGTTCCAGGCCCTCCCGTATTTTCTGGCTGACCAGGTGAACCACCACCTCGCTGTCGGTCTGGGTTTCGAAGCGGTGGCCATTGGCCTGCAACTGGCGCTTGAGATCCTGGAAGTTTTCGATGATGCCGTTGTGGATCACCGCCGCCTCGGCCGTGGCGTGGGGGTGGGCGTTGGTTTCGTTGGGCGCGCCGTGGGTGGCCCAGCGGGTGTGGCCCAGGCCGATGGAGCCGGTCAGGGGTTCCCGCTCGAGCAGTTCGGCCAGGGCGCTCAGTTTGCCCTGGGCCCGGCGGCGGGCGATCCGGCCCCCGGCGTCCAGGGTGGCCAGGCCGGCGGAGTCGTAGCCCCGGTATTCCAGGCGGCCCAGGCCGGCCATGAGTTCGGGGACCACGTCGCGATGTTCACTGATCAGACCGATGATGCCGCACATTATTCAGACTCCGAAAAAAAATAAAACGTTTGTTTGAGATTCATTCGCCGATTCACAGGGGATGACTTGCTTTGGAAGCAAGATCCAAGCCTGACCGGTCGATAGCATAAGGCCCTGATATTCAGCCGTAAAATATCAGGGCCTTTTCGAGATGTGGTCAAAAAGCCACAGCGGCCTACAACAGCGGCGGAAAGGCCTCTTCGAAGGCCAGCCCGGCGCCCAGAAGGTCGCGCTCGCCGAAGGGGCGGCCGATCAGCTGGAGGCCCACCGGCAGATGGCTTTGGGGGCCGAGCCCCACCGGGAGCGACAGGGCCGGCAGGCCCGCCAGGTTGACCGGCAGGGTCATCAGATCCAACTGATAGGCGGTCAGGGGGTCGTCGACGAAGCTGCCGAAGTCCCAGGCCGGAGCGGAGGTGATGGGGCTGCACAGGAAGTCGCATTCCTCCAGGGCCCGGAAATAGTCGTCCCGAATCAGGCGGCGCACCCGGGCCGCCTTCTTGAAATAGGCTTCATAATAGCCAGACGACAGGGCGAAGGTGCCCAACAAAATCCGCCGACGGACTTCCGGCCCCAGGGCCTCGCTGCGGGAAGCCACATACAGATCGTTGAGATCTTTGGGATTCTTGGCCCGATAGCCGTAGCGCACGCCGTCGAACCGGGCCAGGTTGGTGCTGGCTTCGGCCGTGGCCAGGATGTAATAGGCGGCCACCGAATAGCGCAGGTTCGGCAGGCTCATGGGCCGCAGTTCCGCCCCGGCCGATTCCAGGGCCCGGGCCGCGGCCTGGACGACCGTGCCCACCTCGGGATCCAGCCGGGCTTCCCACAGCTCCCGGGGCAGGCCCAGTTTCAGGCCCCGCAGTTTGGCCGGCGGCGCGGAGACATAGTCATCCACCGGATGGGTCGAGACGGCGTTGTCGCGTTCGTCGGGGCCGGCCATGACCTGCAGGAGCCGGGCGCAGTCCCGGACCCGGCGGGCCAGGGGGCCGGGCTGGTCCAGCGAACTGGCGAAGGCGATGATGCCGTATCGGGAGACCCGGCCGTAGGTCGGCTTGAGCCCCACGCAGCCGCACAGGGAGGCCGGCTGGCGGATGGAGCCCCCCGTGTCGGTGCCCAGGGCCCCGGGGGTCTGGTAGGCGGCGATGCTGGCCGCCGCCCCGCCGCTGGAGCCGCCGGGCACCTTGTCGGGGTTCCAGGGGTTGCGGGTCGGGCCGAAGGCCGAAAATTCGGTG
This sequence comes from Candidatus Adiutrix sp., assembly GCA_031553735.1. GTDB lineage: Bacteria > Desulfobacterota > Desulfarculia > Adiutricales > Adiutricaceae > Adiutrix. The sequence continues at coordinate 56,082 of JAVBLB010000007.1, read as the reverse complement.
GAGGACCCCATGGCGAACTCGTCGAGGTTGGTCTTGGCCACCATGACCGCCCCGGCCGCCTGGAGCCGGGTCACCACCTCGGCGTCGTAGCTGGGCACATACTGGTTCAGCATGCGGGAGGCGGCGGTGGTGCGCACGCCTTTGGTGCAGTAGAGGTCCTTCAGGGTCAGCGGCACGCCCCACAGCGGCCGGTCGGGGTCGGGGCCCTCGCGGTCCAGCTGGGCGGCCCGGTCCAGGGCCAGATCGTCCATGACCGTCAGGCAGGCCTGGACCGTGGGCTCGGTGGCCTCGATGCGCGCCAGGCAGGCGGTGGTCAGTTCCGTGGCGCTGATTTCGCGGGCCTGAAGCTTTTCGGCGGCCTCGGTCAGGGTCAGTTGATGGAGTGCGTTCATTATATATATCCGGGCCCCGGGTGGGGCGATGCGCCGCCGAAAGGCGGTCTGGCTGAAAATTGGTCGTCCGGTAACGGTCGGCTTACAGAATTTTGGGCACGGCGAAAAACTGGCCGAAGCGGTCCGGGGCCTGGGCCAGGATGTCCTCGGTGATCTCGCCGTTGGCGGGCCGGTCGGCCCGGGGACCGATCGGCTCCAGCATGGGCGAATAGAGGGGTTCGACCCCGGTGGTGTCGACTTCGCCCAGGATGTCGATGTGGCCGACGATGCCGGCCATTTCCTCGGCCAGCTTGGCCAGGGCGGCCGGGGCCTCCTCGGGGCTTAAACCCCGGGTCAGGTCCAGCCGGGCCAGTTCGGCGGTGTGCAGAACGGTTTCCAGGTCGATGGGCATTGCATATCCTTAGTATAATCAGCGTATAATTTTAAAATCGCAACCTGTTGCGGCCGATCAGGCGCCCGGCCGCAGGAGGCCCGACAGGACTTCCCCGGCCAGCTTGGGGTTGGCCGCGCCCTGGCTGCGGCGCATCAACTGGCCGACGAAGAAAGAGAGGATTTTATCCTGCCCATCCCGGTATTTGCGGGCTTCCTCGGGGTGGGCGGCGATGATCTCGGCCGCCAGGGACGACAGGGCCCCGGCGTCGGAAATCTGGCCCAGTCCCTTGGCCCGGGCCAGTTCGGCCGGGTCCCCGCCGGTTTCGAACAGCTCGGGGAAGAGTTCGTAAGCCGCCCGGCGGCTCAGGGTGTTGTCGGCCATCAGTCGCCCCAGGGCGGCCAGGCCGGCCGGGGGCAGGCGGCACTCGGCCGGGGAAATGTTGTCCCGCTGGCAGGCCGGGAGCAGAAGCTCCAGCATCAGCACGGCCACCCGCCGGGGCTCGCTCAGATGCCCGCAGGCGGCGTCGAAATATTCCACGGCCCGCCGGCGGTCCAGCAGCACGTCCGCCTGTTCCTCGGTCAGGCCCTGTTCCAGAAGGCGGTTCCGCACCTGGTCGGGCAACTCCGGCATCCCGGCTTTGAGGCGCTCCAGAAGCTCCGGGCTGACCGCCACCGGGGGCACATCGGGCTGGGGAAAGTAGCGGTAATCGTGGGCTTCCTCTTTCGACCGCAGGGCCCGGGTCTCCTGGCGGGCCGGGTCGAAGAGGCGGGTCTCCTGAAACACCGACCGCCCCTGGTCGTAGAGGCCGCCCTGACGCACGATTTCATATTCCACCGCCTGGGCCACGTGGCGGAAGGAATTGAGATTCTTGATTTCGCAGCGGGTGCCGAAGTAATCCGCCCCCCGGGGCCGAAGGGAGATGTTGACGTCGCAGCGGAATTCGCCTTCCTCCAGGCGGCCTTCGGTGACTTCCAGATGGACCAGGATACCGTGCAGCTTCTTCAGGAACTCCACCACCTGGCCCGAAGAGCGGAAGTCCGGCTCGGTGACGATCTCGATCAGGGGGGTGCCGGCCCGGTTGAGATCGACCAGGGTCTGGCCGCGCTGTTCGTCGTGCAGGCACTTGCCGGCGTCGTCTTCCAGGTGGATGCGGTTGAGGCGGATATGCTTGGTTCCGGCCGGGTCGCCGATGGTCAGCCCGCCGCCCTGGCAGATGGGCGGATCGAGCTGGGAGGTTTGGAAGCCCCCCGGAAGGTCCGGATAAAAGTAGTTCTTGCGGGAGAAAATGGAGACTTCATTGACCCGGCAGCCCAGGGCCAGCCCGGCCAGGGCGGCCAACTCCACCGCCCGGAGATTCAGGCGGGGCAGGGCGCCCGGCTGGCCGGAGCAGATCTCGCAGATGTGGCGGTTGGGTTCGGCGCCACTGGCGGCGCGGCAGGAGCAGAAAAGCTTGGTGGCGGTTTTCAGCTGGGTGTGTATTTCCAAGCCGATGACGGGTTCCATATCGGTCATGTGGCCTTCCTTCAGGCCAGCTCTAAAAGGGTCGTTTCACTCGGAAGCGCATTCGGTCAGGCCCCGGAGAGCCCAACGACGCCGGGTCCGCCCTCTCGGCCGGAACGGCGAATCGATCACCTCCGGCCGTAACCGGGGATGGCGGCGCGGGCCGCGACACATCAAGCCAAGCGGGCCGGCCTTTTTAGAGACAGCCTAGAGAGATCGGTGCCCGGGGGTGGCCGGGCTGATGGCCCCCCCCTTGCGGACGGGACGCGAGCGTCTTACATTATAGTTAGGAATCCGACGAAAGCCAAGCGATAAATCCGAATTCACCGCCGGTGGCCCTCATTTTTGGCCGCCGGCCCGGGTTCGGGAATGTACCAGGAACCGATTCGGGGGAGCCGGCGTCCGGCCGGGGGCGCATATGGTGCCCGCCGGGGTATTTTTTCAAGATGTGGGAGTCCGGCAAATCGGTTTTGACTAAATGCTGTCACGTGCCCATATTTGGCCGGATCGAGTCCATATACGGTCATTTTTAGAGGTCCGGCCAAAGCCTAAAGAGCGCTTCAGGCTCTTTTCGACCCCGCCAGCCTCTGGAGACCTCTGTTGGCTCTGATTGCCGGGCGGGCCCGATAAAAATCCAAATGTATTGATCAGCCCTGTAAGTTGATGAAATGTTATTTGAAATCTCAATAAAGGCTCTTTCGGCGGCGCTGGACATCATCGGACTCCCGATGGGCCGGGGGAGGGCTGAGGCCTTCAGGGGCGTCATTTTCGGGTCGATTCGGACTTTAAAAAGTGCTCGGAGCATTTATTAAGAGTTCTGATAACTGTTGGCACATTTTTCGCTACTACATATCAGCAAGAGAACGGCAAGCTAATTTTAGCTGATATAATTTCTCATTTTGACCAAAAAATTGACGTTTTGATCGGGTGATTTAAATATATCTAATCCCATCGACTTAGTGACCTTAAGCTTTGGGCGTCTCTAAATGATAAAGTTTACTTTCGCCCCGAAGGTTTTTTACAGGAGCGGGCCTGTTGAAAAAAAATTTTCCTGCCGAGGGCCTGACCCTCTCTACCTTCCATATATTGGGGTGCCCACCCCGTCTCATACTCTGGGGGATTCATCTCCCAGCCTGCCTCAACAGGGACTTTTGGTCCCGGTCTACTCGGCGGGGTTGACTTTCAGCGTGGTGCTGGGTCAGCCCCGCTCTTCTTTTATGGGCCGGGCCCGCCTCCGCGGGCGTGTAAACCCGGCTCCGCCTGGTTTGAATAGTTTTTGGCGTACCGTTCGTCTCCCGTCATCCCGGCTTTCGCCGGGATGACGGTTTTGGGGCGGTAATGATACGATAATGATAATAGGTGATAATGATAAAAAGGCCGGATCCTGGAGCGTTTTACAATTTATCAAAGACAGATAAATTGTAAAACGCGCAAACATCCGGGCGCTTTTCATTTCATGCTCATGACCTTTAAAATGAAAAGCGCTCTAGATCAGCCGAACCGGGCAGCCGCGCTCGTGGAGATAGGACTTCAACTGGGGCAGGCTGTATTCGTTGAAATGGACGATGGAGGCCACCAGCGCGGCCGAAGCCCGGCCCGTGGTCAGCACCTCGTGAAGGTGCCGGGGTTCCCCGGCTCCGCCGGAGGCGATGACCGGGATGGAAACGGCCTCGGCCACCAGTGCGGTGATGGTCAGTTCATAGCCGTCTTTGGTGCCGTCGGTGTCGATGGCGTTGAGGCAGATTTCCCCGGCGCCCAGTTCCTCGGCCCGCCTGGCCCAGGCCAGGGCGTCCAGGCCGGTGGGGGTGCGTCCGCCCCGGATGACCACTTCATAGCCTGAAGGAATTTCGGCGGTCACCGGCACTTTTTTGGCGTCCAGCCCCAGCACGATGGCCTGGGAACCGAAGGCCGCCGCTCCCTCGGCGATGAGTCCGGGATTTTGGACCGCCGCCGAATTCACCGACACCTTTTCGGCCCCGGCCAGGAGCACCGACCGCATCTGAGCCACCGTGGACAGCCCGCCCCCGACGCTGAAGGGAATGAAGATGGTCTCGGCCACCCGCTCCACCACGTCCAGGAAGATGCCCCGCCCCTCGGCCGAGGCGGTGATGTCGTAAAACACGATTTCGTCGGCGCCTTCTTCATAGTAGCGCCGGGCCACCTCCACCGGGTCGCCCAGGTCGATGTTGCCCTGGAAGCGGACTCCCTTGGTCAGTTGCCCGTCGCGCACGTCCAGGCAGGGTATGATGCGTTTGGAAAGCATGGGTACTCCGGGTCCGCCTCAGCCGCGCCGGGCTACGCAGTAATCATGGAAATTTTTGAGGATCCGAAGGCCCGGGGGGCCGCTCTTCTCGGGATGGAACTGCACCGCCCACAGGCCGTCGCGGCCGAAGACCGAGGCGAACTCCAGGCCGTACTCGGTGACGCCCAGGACGTATTCCGGGGACGGCTCCGGGTAGTAGCCGTGGACGAAATAGAACTGGTCCCGCTCGCCGAGGCCGGCCAGAAGCGGGCTCTCCGCCAGGGGGCGCAGGTTGTTCCAGCCCATGTGGGGGATGCGGATGGGCCGGCCGGTTTCGTCCGGCAGCCGGGGGTCGAAACGCCGGTTGCGGCCGGGGATAATGCCCAGGGTCGGGGTGCCCCCGTCTTCCTCGCTGGATTCCAGCATGATCTGGCAGCCCAGGCAGATGCCCAGGAAGGGCCTAAGGCCGGCCGCCTCCCGGATGACGGCGTCCAGCCCGGTCCGGGTCAACAGGGCCATGGCCTGGCCGGCGGCTCCCACCCCGGGGAAGAGGAGGCCGTCGGCGGCCTTGAGCCTGGCCGGATCGGCGGTGATTTCGGAAGGCACCCCCAGGGCGTCGAAAGCCCGCTTGACGCTGGTCTGGTTGCCGGCCTGATAGTCGATGATGGCGATCATAAAAAAAACCAAAAACCTTGAAGGATATTTTGTGGTAGTATAATATCCTTCCAGGGGAACGGCGTCAACAGTATTCCTGGCGGGCGGCGATTCTCATTATGGCGGAAAGGCGGCCTTTTAAAGCATGGGGGCTCCGTCCCCAAACCCCTGCCAGGGGACAGAGTCCCCTGGACCACAAATCGCAATACCTTGCGATAATATTGAGATTCAAGCTGATAAGCTTGAAAGATACCGAAACCGCCCCAAGGCGGGCGGTTTCGGATAGGTTCCCGGGGAAACTGCCCCGGATAGAGCTTTGAAACAGATGCCCCAAGTTTTAAATACACGCCATTTCCCCATAATTACAATTGCCGCCGGCGGGCCGCCGCGATCGGGAAGCAACGCGATTCAGGGCGAGTGATGGCCAACACATTAAACGTATCCAATGAAGTCAAGGAGCTGCGGCTCCTTTTCGAAATCAGCCGGTTGTTCGACGGGCTCGGGGACGTGCAGCCCAAGCTGGACGAAGCCCTGGCTCTGATCGCCCGCCACACCGGCCTCAGCCGGGGGGCCGTGGCCCTGTTGGATCCCGACGGCCGGGGCATCAGCCTGACCGCGGCGGTGGGCCACCAGCCGGAGGAGCTGCGCCGGGGCCACTACCGGCTGGGGGAGGGCGTCACCGGCCGGGTCATCGAGACCGGCCAGCCCATGGTGGCCCCCAACCCGTCCCGGGAGCCGCTGTTTCTCAACCGCACCGGGGCCCGGGACCTGAGCAAGGAGCGGATCGCCTTTTTCTGCGTGCCCATCAAGATCGGGGCCCGAACCATCGGGGCCCTTTCCGCCGACCGCCTTTTCGCCGATTCCGTGGCCCTGGACGAAGACCTGCGCCTCCTGACCATCCTGGCCTCGCTCATCGCCCAGGCGGCCAAGGTGCGGCAGGACCTGGCCGCCGAGCGGGAAAGCATTCTGGCCGAAAACCGCCGCCTGAAAGAGGTCCTGGAGGCCGGCTTGAAGACGCCGGCCATGATCGGCGAATCCCGGGGCCTCAAAGAGGTCTATTCCCTCATCGCCCAGGTGGCCCCCACCAGCCTGGCCGTGCTGATCTGCGGCGAAAGCGGCACCGGGAAGGAGTTGGCCGCGGAGACCATCCACCTCTCCAGCCCCCGGGCCGCCCGGCCTTTCATCCGGGTCAACTGCGCGGCCCTGCCGGAACAGTTGGTGGAGAGCGAACTCTTCGGCCACGAAAAGGGGGCCTTCACCGGGGCCACCCACCGCCACCGGGGCCGCTTCGAACTGGCCGACGGCGGCACCCTGTTCCTCGACGAGGTGGGCGACCTGCCGCCGTCCGTCCAGGTCAAGCTGCTGCGGGTGTTGCAGGAGAAAAAGTTCGAGCGGGTCGGCGGCGGCGAGACCATCGCGGTCGATGTCCGCCTGGTGGCCGCCACCAATCGCGATCTGGTCCGGTTGGTGGGGGAGGGGACCTTCCGCGAGGATCTCTACTACCGCCTCAACGTCTTTTCCATCACCCTGCCGCCTCTGCGGGAGCGCCTGGATGATCTGCCGGCTCTGTCCGACCATTTCCTGGCCTATTGGGGCCGGGAAGTGAACAAACGCATGATCGGCCTGACCCCGGAGGCCCTGGCCGCCCTGCGGGACTGGCCTTGGCCGGGCAACATCCGCGAGCTTTCCAACGTCCTGGCCCGGGCGGTGATCCTGTCCGAAGACGGGCTGGTCCACCGCCGTCATCTGCCCACTCTGGGCGGGGGCTCCCCGGAGGCCGAGGCCCGGCCGGCCACCCTGCCGGAAGCCCTCGATGAAATGGAACGCCGCCTGATCACCGAGGCCCTGTCGCAGCATCAGGGCAATATGAGCCGGGCTGCCGCCCATCTCGGCATCAGCGAACGGATCATGGGCCTGCGGATGAAAAAATTCGGCCTGGATTTCAAAACCTTCCGAACCCCCAAAAAAAACCCCCAGGGCTCAGCCCTGGGCGCACCCCTGCATTTCCCGGTGAAATACAGGGGCGCTTCAGGCATGAAGACTGTTGTATGTGGGGTGAGTGAAAGGCGGGGCGCTGGAGTGACGGAGAATGACGGCGCCTGAAGATCACTGTGTATCGGAACCGGCGGATGGCGGGACCGCTTCCCGGCCGGCGAAAAATGTTATCCGGGCTGGGGGCGGCGAACTGTCGTCCGCCGCGATTTCCTTTTCCGTCAGAGGCTTGGAATCCTCTCCACCTCTTGGCTTTTATTATGGCACAAATCGCTATATAATGCAAGACGTCTGAACCCCCAATGGGCAATGCGACACCGAAAAGCGGTTGACTGTGTTCAGGCCATCGGCGGCCCTTTGGGGAAACGACCGCGTGAAATCGTCAACGGCAAATTCCGCGGTGAATATCTGCCCGGCGAGCTGTTTGCACTGTGCGGGAGGCCCGGATATTGACGGAGAGATGGAAACGTTTTACACTCCGCAAAGACCACATAGGTTTTCGGGTGACCTGTTACCGGGAATCTGGTCCCCAACTGATGGAAAAATGGTAAAATTGAGAACATTCCCGATAGTGGTCCAAACAGACTTTTCATTTGCCGCAACCCGTCCATGACGCGGTCGCGGCGGTGCCTGGCCACTCCGGGGCGTTGATAAAGTTGTTATTGCCGGGAATCCGGAATGGTTTGACCGACCGATATGGCGGTGTTCGATTTTCTGTAGTCCGTGGGGTCTTAATAAAATGGGCGAGCTTCATCTGGTAATAATTTGGGAAAATGGCCGGCATAAAGAAGATGAAATTGTATCGGCTTTAAACCGGGAACTGACCATTTTAAAAAAGTTCGATATTGGCTGGTCCGCCGGCAAGGTACTGACGAATTTCCGCAGGTTTTATGGGGTAAAACTCTCTGACGCTGTCGCTAAAGTAAAGGATTGCGGGGCGGGGAGGTTTTTGGCGATTTCGGTTTGGGATGAAAACCCGGAGTATTCTTTTGAACACACCAGCCGTGGCATGGAATACGTCAATAAAAAGCTATTTCAGTTTAAACAAAAATGCCGGGACTGGGCGGGCGGCAGTACTGTGCATACCAGTAATTCAGTGACCGAATCGAACCATGACCTGGTTTTACTTTTGGGTCAAAATAGCCGGGACTATCTGAACACCCTGAAAAATGGAAAGAACCCGGCCATCACCAGGCTTGATCAGGATTTGATAGGGACCAATGGTTGGCGGGATTTAAAAGAACTCTTTTATATTTTGAATAACACCATTGACTATGTGGTGTTGAGAAATTTTGAAAATCTGCCTGAGTCTTGTCAGAATGAACTTCACGGCGATATCGATCTTCTGGTGGAAAATCTGGCCGAAGCCGCTTTAATCCTGAATGCGGCAAGAGTATTTGCAGAACCCTACCGGGTTCATTATCGAACGAAAGTCGGCGATGCGGAGGTTTTTTTTGATTTGCGGCACCTTGGTGACGACTACTATTGTCAACGTTGGGAAAAAGAATGTTTGAAATATAAGTCCTTAAATAAAAATAATATATATGTGCCTGATAGGGAGAATTATTTTTATACTTTAGTGTATCACGCCCTGATTCATAAAAGCTGTGTGGCTCCTGATTATTATTCTAAAATGGATTCCGCGGCGAAAGATGTCAATCTGGATTGCACTGATTCATTGAGCCGTTTTCAGCGCTGTGATCAATATTTTCTCTTCCTGAATGCATTCATGAAGAAAAATAATTATCACTTCGTTCGTCCGGCTGATAGATCGGTGGCATATCGAGATGCTTTGCCGGCGACGGATGATGCGATTGAGCATATAATCCAAGTTTACCCTCAAATATCCGGTCTTGCGCCATATGCGCTGGCGCGGGCAATTGGCTCTGGGGGGCAATTTTTTCGCGGAACCTTGGATGACCTTGATATACTTGTAAAATGGGGAAAGGTCGATGAATTTATCAAAAACGAATGTTTGATGGCTTTGAGGTTGGTGGGCCGCGGCCCCCGTAATTTTTTAAAACCACTTTTGTTTAAATATAACAGCCGACATTCGTTTATAGTTTATCCTTTCATCAATGGGCACAATTTGGCGGAAATAATTGATCAATTATCAGACTCGGATCGTGGGAAAATAATTTTTCAAATCAAGGAAATCGCTGAAACTTTATTAAAAACTTCGATATGCCATAGAGATATCCATTTGGAGAATCTCTTTTTTTCGGATGATGGAGATTTATTACTCCTGGACCCTCAGTTTGCGGTTAAAGCCGATCGATATGAAGAAATGAAGACTGTTAGACGTGATCTTCAACGGATTCGACAACTCGGCCGAGGTTATGCGCTTGGAAAATTTAAATGGGATGATTCACACTCGTTGCGCCGGGTCTTGGATAAACTTGGCCCTGGTGAATCCTGCCAAGAGGTCTACGACTTGGCGGCCAATTATTTGGACCGCAATATTGGAAAGTTCACGATTTCTTTCACCGCCAAATCGTATGCGAGGCTGTACGGCCAGAGATTGAAACACTCATTTCTCAAGAGGCTGAAAAAAATGGCGAATGCCGCTGTCGGTTTATTGGGGGCAACTGATGGAATGCCCTGACCGGGACCGCTCGGTGGGCGGCGCCTGGCAAAGGAGAATTCCGGCCGGGGAATGAATGCGCGAATTTTCATCAATGGGCATAGCTCAAGCCCGCAAAGACTTCGAGCGGGGTCATGATCACCAGCGACGCCTTTTCTGAGAGCGGCCATATACATCAGACCGTTCGAAAAAAAGGAATCGCGGAAAAATGATTATGACCCCGTTCCGGCGGGACAACTGAGGTAATCATGACATCTCCCGCCGATCAGAGTCCTGCCATATAAACTTTATCTGCCGTCATACTCGCCTGAACTCAACCCTGACGAGCGTCTCAACGGTGATCTCAAATACCAGGTCCAAACTGGCCTGGTGGCTCGGAGCAAAGAACAAGTCAAAGGCAAGGTCCGCTCCGCTATGAAGACCATCCAACGGCGTCCCGAAAGGGTCAGAAAATACTTCGAAGACCCCATCATCGCCTACGCCGCATGAGAATATGTTTAATCACCGGGTCAATGAGTCGACAAGGGGCTCAGTTGAAAACACTGAAACCCTTGTCATTATTGGAGCTGGCGATGGGAATCGAACCCGCAACCGCCGGATTACAAATCTCTATTTGTGGCAAATAGATTCAAGTAGTTATGGCTACATGCCTTTTAAAATCAAACAGATGGTGATTCATGGGTATTCATGAAAAGTCGTTTTTTTACCAACTCCAGTGGAGCATATTTGGAGCAAAAATTCAGGGCTGATGATTGTCGATCATCGACTTTGTGATATGTTCTAATTATCCATGAACGCTTGTGAAATGTCAATATCGTCGGCTCGCGCGTCAATGCAATGAAATGGTTTCAAGACCCTTGGTTTTTCCACTTCGCTGACGGTCTGGTCAGCGGCGAAGCCAGGCTGGTCAAGTGAAAAGAACTCTTGAACCGATAGAGGTGTCTGTTTCCAGCGCCGACAGGCTTGGGATGTTCAGTTTTAATATTCGATTCAACTCTCCGGCTATTTGGCGGACAGCGTCTTTTGCCGAGACCGAAATGCCGGCCGCCTTGTCACCTTACCGCACATGAACCCCGCTCATGGCGTTCATTCGCCTGACAACCGCGTCGGATTGAACCCAAAAGCCCGGGGTTGAGCATACCGTGCGACCTTCGTTGATGATCAGCCAAGCCTAGCCGCCAGCGCTTCTCCTCAGGCGGCGGCCGCGGTCAATTGCCGCAGAATAACCCATCGAGCCACGACATAGGCCAAGAGCGGCGTGTACCCCGCCTTGAGCAGAGCAAAAGCGAGAAACGGAAACGAGGTCACCCCGAAGGCGGCGGATAATCCGACGAGACCGGCGGTGACGACCAGAGCGGCGACCAGACCCAGAATAAGACCGAGCTGCCAGGGGCGGCCGGGCAGGCGGCCCAGTAGAGGCCCCGTCCGGGGAAGCCGGCCGCCTGTTTCGAGGGTTCCGGTTCTGAGGGCGCGCCGGGTGTCGGCGGAGATGAACAGGGTCACCAGAAACGAAAGGATCAGGCAGGTGATGACCGTATCCACGGCGGCCGAGCCAGCCCCGGTCAGCGGCACCTCCGCCCTGGACCGGTTGCCGAGCCAGGCCAGGAGCGGGTTCAGGACGAAGTTGAAGAGCCCCGCCGTCACCCCGGTCCGGCGGATAAAGCTTTCTACCGGCCGGGCCAGGCCGAGCTTCCCTTGAGAACGCCTCCCCCTCCCGTCCATCCTCGCTCAGCTCCTTATTTCAGCTTGCCGGCCAGCTTGGCCCGGCGATCAATGTCCAGTTTTTGGAATATCGTGCGCAGGTGGGTGCGCACCGTGCTTTCCGTCACCCGCAGTGTATCCGCTATTTCATTGTTGGGCAGACCCTCGGCCGCCAAAAGCGCGATCTCGCGCTCCCGCGCGGTCAGGTCGTCGGGCAGTTCGCCCCGGGACGCGGCCTTATGCAGCGTTTCCCAGCCCAGGCCGAACCGGGCCTTGACCTCAGTGAATTTATCGCGCAGCAGTGGATATTCCCTGGCGAACAATTCTTCGATAAGTTCCGGAAACAGCCGGGAATAGCCCGCGAAGTGCATCAAAAAGCCGTCGGGCAGGCCTTTGGAGGCGGCGCGGGCTAAATACATGGCCGCCTTTTCGCGCTGGCCCGCGGAAGCATAACCCGCGGCCTGAAGCAGCGGCAAGCTGAACTCCGCATAGGCCGACCGGCGGCCGACCTCCGGCGGCAGGGCCTCGAGTGTGCCGATGAAGCGGCCCAATTCGCCCCGGTGCAATAAGAAGAGGCCATGCACGTATAAGGCGTTAAGGGCCATGGGGGCCAGCAGGTTGCTTGGAAAATCCCTGTTTTTCAGCCAATCGGCAATATGGTCCGGCTTGTTGAGTTCCACCAGAAGCGAGCCCCGAACCGTGTCCAGCACCGCGCGGGTGAGGGATATGTTCTGATCGGCATAGGCGGCGGCGCGCTCCATGGAATTGACGGCCTGTTGCCAGCCGGAGGCGTCGGCCTGAAAAAGCGCGATATTGGCCAGGGTCATGGCCGCGCCCAGTTGGATGATGCTCTGGCGTTTGCTTTCGGCCAGAAAGCCCGCCTTGTGGGCCAATATCTCGGCGGCGGTCAAATCGCCCCGCAGATGGGCCAGCTCCGCGCGGAAAAGCGCGTCCGCCCCACAGCCGTGGCCGCCGGTCAGCCGGGAATAGAGGGCGATGAATTCGTCGAAAACCCCGGCCGTCAGGTCGGCCTGGCCCGCCTTGGTATGGAACTCGGTCAGTTGATAGTAGCCGCCGAAAGCCCAAGGCGCATCCGGCAAAATCACCTGCGAACCGGCTTGGCTGAACAGCGCCGCCGCCTGGCGGACCAGGGGCAGCATTTGGTCCAGATGCGGGAAATGCTTATAGGCGGACAATAAAAACCACTCCGCCCGCAACGGGTCGCTTTCATCCAGCCAGCCGTCCAATTCCGCCATCACCTCGCCGAACGCGGACTCCAGGCCGGCGGCCTTGAGCGCCCAGGCGATGCGCAGCATGGACAGGGGATGCTCCCGCCTGATTTCCTCCGGGCAGTGTTCGGCGATGTCCAGGGCGATCCGGGCAAAGGGGGTCGGGCCGATTTCACCAAAAATTACCGGCGAGAAGTCCAGGGAGAGCATCCGGTCATAGGCTTTTATCTCCAGGTAGAATTTCAGCGCTTCCGCGATCCGGCCTTCGGCGCGGCGGAGATCGCCGGCCCGCAGGAAGCATTCGGTCTCGAACTCGAGGCCCCGTTCCAGGCGTTTTCCGGTCACCAGTTCGAGCAGCAGGCTATGGGGCTCATACCGCCGCGCGGCGGGATCATAGCGGATGAACGGGCCGGACAGGGCTTCCAGCGCGTATTCGGGCAGGGCGTCGCGGCCCAGCAAAGCGCACATCTGCCGGGCCGTGGCGCTTTCAAAGGGGGACAGGCGCAGGAAAAAGTCCCGCTGTTGGTCAGTCAGCCGGTCCCAAACCAGCCGTTCCATGAGCGGCAGGGTGGGCGCGCTCGACAAGGCCCCGGTTTCCTGAAAAGAGCGGAGTTGCAGATAAACGGCGATGATCCAGCCGTCTGTATGGCGCAGAACCTGCCGGGCTTCCTCGGGGGTCAGGTCGGCCCCGGCCAGGGCGAAGTAGCGGCGAATGTCCTCGTCATCCAACCGCAGATCGGCGGCGGTGATCCGCAAAAACCTGAAACCGGCGATCGCCGCCTGAAGATCCCGCCCCAGCGTCCGCGTTACCACGACAACATGCAGTTTCGGGGCGGCGTGGCCAAAGAGAGCGGCCAAAAAAGCGGGCGGCAGGCCCGGCTCCAGCAGCTGGAAATCGTCAATCACCAGCCAGGCCGCACGTCGGCACTCGAGGGAGCGCAGCACCTCGCAGGTTTCTCCGAGGGTAAAGGCGTTGGGGAGGCCGATTTTTAGTAAACGTCCGCCGGCCCGGCCGTCAATTTTTTCTATTTCATGGCATAGCCGCCTATAACCCGCCCCGGGCGCTTCGTCCACGGCGGTGAACCAGCGGACGTTCGCACTTCGGGGAGCGGCCGCCGCCAGGTAATCCCGCACGGCGGTGGTTTTGCCGCAGCCGGACGGCGCTTCGATCACCGCGGCCGGAAAATCGTGAAGCTGAGCCAGCTTCCGCTGGAGGCGGCCGGAAAAATAATGAGGATCGGTGGCCGCCACCTGGTGGCCCGGTGGTTTTCTGTTGTGTTGGCTGGTAATTTTATTCACCACTTTTATGCGCCATACCGCCTGGTTGGATTAAAAAACCAATAGGCCCGGCCGGCCGCTGATTCGAAGCTTTATTTTTTCGGGTCTATTTTAACATGCCTGACCCGTTTATGACATCCTTAACCTTGTTTCAGTTATAAAAATAAAACTTTAGCGGCAATATCGTCTTTTCCGACGATGCGTAATCCAGTGTTCCGTTTTATAATTTATATTATTAACCCGGCAGCTGACGAAGTCGATTCTCGGACGGCCAAGTCCAGCGATTTCGGGCTTTGGCGAACTCGCGAGTGTGACTTATTTAGTTGCCGGAGTAATAAAGAGATTTGCTTGTGGCCCGTTGGACTGGGCCGGGACCGTAAAAAACTTGCGAGGAAAAGCCTCTCCAGGCCGCTTGCTGCCGACAACAACGTGGGCGAGGTGACCGCCAACTTGGTTGGCGGTTTCCGATTTTCAAATTGTTCCCAAGTCAAATCAATATCTTGTGGTTCGCCAATTCCGATAGGGGAAATGGCCGGGTTATTGCTGTTCTCCGGTTGAAAAAGGAGAGGGCGTTATGGCCACTGATTTTGTCGTCACTCAATTTCCCGCTCGCGGCCTGGCCGCCGAGTCCGGGCCGGAAAGCGCCGCCCGGGTGGGGCGTCTGTCCGGCCATCAGGTGCGGGAAGCCCCGTCCCCCCAGTCGCTGTTGAGTGACGCGGCCGAGGAGTTGACCTTCGCCGTGGACAATACCGAGGAACTGGAGCTCAAGGAACGGCCGCAGAAAGAAGCCGCCAAACATAAAGGGCTTCTGGAAAAAGTGAAATTCTACCAGGAGCTGATGTGGCGGCAACAGGGGCTGAAAGACCGGCTCGGGCTGCTGCGCCGTTTCCTGCAAACCAACCGCGAGGCCGACGCGGCCCTGGAAAAGGCCCGGGAATACTTTCCCGACCCCGCCCAGGCCTGGGCCGCCCTAAAATCGGTCCAGGAAGAGATGGAAGGCGAAGGCGTGCCGGCGGAAGCCCTTCAGGCGGTCGAAGGGGCCCTGGCCTCTCTGGAAGCTCGCGAGGGCGCCCGCATCCGGGCCGGCCTGGAAGGGGCTCTGGCCGCCCTGGATCATCCCGAGCTGGGACCGCCTTTGGCCCTGGGCGAAAGCTATCAACAGGTCGCCTGCGATTTCCGCGACGCGGTGGACATGCTGGAGCATATTTTGGAAAAATACGGGCCGGACCGTTTCGATGAAGCCCTGGATTTCCTGATGAAAGCCCTGGCCGGCGACTTGAACGCGGCCGGCGACGGCCCGGAAAAAGCTCAGTTGGAAATCGTGGGCCGGGGCCTGGGCCAGGTGCGGACTCTCAAAAGCGCCCACGCCCTGAACGAACGGCTCCTGGACCGCTGGTCCCGGGTCCACGGGGCCAGCGGCGGCGATCTGACCCCCCTGGTTTTGCTGCGGGAGGTCATAACTCTGGGCCGGGAAAGCTATCTGCCCCAGACCCGCCTGGAAGCCCTGACCAGCCGGGCCCGGCCGCCGGACCTGGAGCGGGAGGTGCTGTTCCTGCAGGAGTTTCTGGCCACGGCCCGCTCTTTCAGCCCCCAGCTTTTCGACGGCCCGGATAACCGGACGAAATTCATCGGCGCGGTTCAGGAAGCCCTGGACGCGGCCATCGCCCGGGAAGACGCCTACCTGGCGTCGCTGGAGGAATGACCATGGACCGGGAAATCAGCGAATTCAGCCGCCGCCTGGGCCTGGGACCAGCGACCCTGCCCGACCGGGGTCCGCTGGCCCTGGAGATCGAGGGCGCGGGCCGGCTCTTTATGGAACGGGGGACGGAGGAGCTGTGGCTCTATCTGGCCGCGCCGCTGCCGCCGTATGACCGGGAAACCCTGCCGCGAGCCCTGGCCCGGACGGGTTTCGAATTGGCTCCGGCTTTTCCGCTGACCTGCGGCCTGGCCGGGGATAGCCTGTTGCTGTTGACCCGCCTGGCTGCGGCGCGGGTGACGGCCGGGGAGCTGGAGCGGGCCGCCGATTTTCTGCTGCGGGAAATGGCGGCCATCCGGGTCGGCGAATAAGGCCGCCCGGTGGTCAATGTAAAGGGGGACTGGTTATGACTGTGAATCTCCTCGATCCTCATCTGGGGGTCCAGAATGTCCTGCCGCCCCAGGCCGAGGGCGTCCGTCTGCCCCGGCCCCGGGCCCTGGCCCAGGCCGAGGCCGCGGAGACCGGCCTGGCCGAGCTGTACCGTCTGCCCACCTGCCGCCATTTGGTCCTGGCCGGCTTGAAGCCCCGGGTGCCTGATGAGGAGCTGCTGCGGCCGGACCTCTTGAACCGCCATCTCGAAAGCGCCCTGGCCGCGCTGCGGGGTTCCCGCCACCCTGATGTCCGCCGGTTCGTGCACGACGATTTGGGGCCGCTTCTGGAAGACCACCAGTTGCTGGCGGCCTACACCGGCCTGATGGTGGGAGGCTGAACATGGCCGCCGACGAACCCCGCCTGGATGACGGCCAGTGGACGGCCCTGTCGGTGCTGGGATTTCTGTATCTGCGCCTGGGGGACTGGGAGCGGGCCGAGCGGCTCTTCAAGGCCCTGGCCGCCATCCGGCCCGGGGACGGGACCGGGGCCGCCAGCCTGGCGGCGGCGGCCCTGGGCCGGGGCGACTGGGCCGCCGCCCTGGAATATCTGGACCGGCCGGAGGCCGGCGTGGGGAGCCACCTGCGGCTGATGACGGCCCAGGCTCTGCGAGGTCTGGGCCGGGCCGGGGAGGCCGAAGCGGTGATGGCCGAATACCTGGCCGCCGCTTCCGCCCCGGGGGAGGCCGGCCCATGAGCCTGATGGCCAACGTGCGGAACACGGTGGGGCTTTTCACCCGCCACAACGATCTGACCCTGGTGGCCCTGATGGTGGCGGTCATCGCCCTGATGATCCTGCCGCTGCCCACCTTTTTGATCGACGCCCTGATCGGAGCCAACCTGGCCGTCTCCTTTCTGATTCTGATGATGACCATGTATGTGCGCAAGGCCCTGGACTTTTCCGCCTTCCCCACAGTGCTGCTCTTCACCACCCTGTTCCGGGTGGGCCTGAACATCGCCACCACCCGCCTGATTCTCCTCCAGGCCGACGCCGGGGAGATCATTTTCACCTTTGGGGAATTCGCGGTGGGGGGCAACTTCATCGTCGGGGCGGTGGTCTTCACCATCCTGACCATCGTCCAGTTCCTGGTCATCGCCAAGGGGGCCGAGCGGGTGGCCGAGGTGGGGGCCCGCTTCACCCTCGACGCCATGCCCGGCAAGCAAATGTCCATCGACGCCGACCTCCGGGCCGGGGTAATCGACATGGCCGAGGCCCAGCGGCGGCGCGAGAGCGTCAGCGCTGAAAGCTCCATGTACGGGGCCATGGACGGGGCCATGAAGTTCGTCAAGGGCGACAGCATCGCCGGCCTGATCATCGCCGTGGTCAACATCACCGGCGGCACCCTCATCGGGGTGCTGCAAAACGGCCTGACCGCCGGGCAGGCCCTCCAGCTCTACGGCATCCTGACCATCGGCGACGGCCTGGTCTCCCAGATCCCGTCGCTGTTGATCGCCATTTCCGCCGGCATTCTCATCACCCGCTCCGGGGACGAGACCGACAACGTCGGGGCCCAGATCGGCGGCCAGATTTTCGCCCAGCCCAAGGCTTTGACCGTGGCCGGGGCCCTGGTCTTCATCTTCGCCCTGGTCCCCGGCTTTCCCAAGCCCCAGCTGTTCGCCCTGGCCGCCTTTCTCCTGGTCGTCGGCCGGACGCTCAACTACCTCAGCCGGGTTCAGGACGAGCCGGATTATGAAAAACAGCTGGCCCGGACCCTGACCCCGGCGGCCGAAACCCGCAAAACCCCGGCCCGGCCCGGCCAGCCGCGCGAGGAGTTCGCCCCGGTGGTGCCCATCATCCTCGACCTCTCGCCAGCCCTCATCGAAAGCCTGAGCTACGAAAGCCTCAACGAGGATCTGGCCGCTCTGCGCCGGGCCCTGTATTTCGACCTGGGGGTGCCGTTTCCGGGCATCAACATCCGGCCCAACCCGGGGCTGCCGGGCCTGGCCTACGTGTTGCAGCTCAACGAAATCCCCGTTTCCCGGGGGGAACTGGCGGCCGGCCGCATCCTGGTCACCGAGAGCCAGGAAAATCTGGCTCTTTTGGGTCTGACCGCCGAAGAGGGCCAGAAATTCATCCCGGGCCTGGCCTCCCGCTGGCTGCCGGAGAGCCAGGGGCCGGTGCTGGCCAAGGCCGGCCTGGGGTTCATGACCCACTCCCGCATTCTGGCCTACCACCTTTCTCTGGTGCTGGCCCGCCACGCGGGGAGCTTTCTGGGCCTTCAGGAGACCAAATTCCTCCTGGACAAGATGGAGGAGCGGGCCCCGGACCTGGTGCGGGAGGCCACCCGGCTCCTGCCCGTCCAGCGGATCGCCGAAATCCTCCAGCGCCTGGTGCAGGAGCGCATCTCCATCCGCGACCTGCGCGGCATTCTCGAGGCCCTGATCGAGTGGAGCCCCAAGGAGAAGGATTCCATCATGCTGGTGGAATACGTCCGGGGCAACCTCAAGCGGCAGATCAGCTATCAGTATTCCGGGGGCCAGAACCTGTTGCCGGCCATTCTGCTGGAGCCCCAGGTGGAGGAGGCTGTGCGCAAGGCCATCCGCCAGACCTCGGCCGGGGCCTTCCTGGCCCTGGACCCGGACACCAGCCGGCGGATCATCGCCGCCGTCCAGGCCCTGGCCGACAAATACCGGGCCCAGGAGCAGAAGCCGGTGCTGTTGGCCTCGATGGACATCCGCCGCTATTTGCGCCGCCTGATCGAAGCCGAGTTCTACGAACTGCCCGTGTTGTCCTACCAGGAGCTGACGCCGGAAATCTCGGTGCAGCCGGTGGACCGCCTGGGCGGCTGGTGAAAGGGATAATTATGGAAGCCACCGCCCTGATGTACATATCCAAGGCCATGAGCCTGGTGCTCATCCTCTCGATGCCGCCCATAGTGGTGGCCTCGGTGGTGGGCCTGGCCCTGAGCCTGTTCCAGGCCATCACCCAATTGCAGGAGCAGACCCTGAGCTTCGGGGTCAAGCTCATCGCCGTGGTGGCCACCCTGTTTCTCACCGCCGGCTGGTTCAGCGCCGAAATTCTCCGCTTCGCGCGGGAGATTTTCGACAAATTTTATGTGATCTGAGGCAAATCCATGGGCTGGATGGAAATGGCCGATCTGCCGGAGGTGCGGCCCCACCTGCTGGCGGTGTTGCTGGGCCTGCCGAGGCTGTTGATGCTGCTGATCGTGGCCCCTTTTATGGGCGGGCAGCTCTTGAGCGGCCAGGTGAAGGCCGCCGTGCTCTTCGCCCTGTACCTGGTGCTGCATCCTCTCTTATGGTCCCAGGTGCCGCCCGGGGCCGGCTGGTCGGCGGCCTGGTTCCTGGTCTATCTGGGGCTGGCGGCCAAGGAGGCCGGGGTGGGTTTCGTGCTGGCCCTGGCCGCGAGCATGGTTTTCTGGGCCGTCCAGAGCGCCGGGTTTGTGATGGACAACCAGCGGGGGGCGGCCATGGCCGCCGGAACCGACCCGCTCTCCGGGGAGGAGGCCAGCCCCCTGGCCTCGCTCTTGTTCCAGTATCTGGTGGTGCTGTTTTTTGTCAGCGGGGCCTTCGGGAGCTTTTTGGCTCTGTTCTACCAGTCCTACCTGTTCTGGCCGGTCTTCGCCTGGTGGCCGTCCCTGAACGCCGAACTGCCGCTCTTTTTCGGGGGACTGTTGGACTGGCTGATGTTGGTGATGCTCCTTCTGGCCGGGCCGGTGGTGGTGGCTTCGCTCCTGACCGACGTGGCCCTGGGGCTCATCAACCGCTTCGCCTCGCAGTTGAACGTCTATATCCTGGCCATGCCCATCAAAAGCGGGCTGACCATGTTCCTGGTTCTAATTTTCCTGGCCCTGTTCACCCGCCAGGCCCCGGCCCTGTTCAACGATCTGGCCCAGGCCATCCAGGGGCTGAAAAGCATCTGGCCCGGCTTCTGAGGACCGCCGGAGGCGCTCATGAGCGAGAAGACTGAACAACCAACTCCAAAGCGGCTGCGGGAGGCCCGGGAAAAGGGGGACGTGCCCAAGAGCCCGGAGGTGGCTTCGGCTCTGGTGGTATTGGTGGTGGTGGTTTATTTCCTGCTCCGGGGCGAGGACCTGTTCCGCATCGTCACCGAAATGGCCGCCGGGGTGTTCGCCCAGATGGACCGGCCCTTCGATGAGGCCTTGAGCCGGGCCGCCGGGTATGTCATCGAGGGTTCGCTCTCGATTCTGGCTCCGCTGGTGATCCTGGCGGTGGCGGCGTCCCTCTTGGCCAACCTGGGCCAGGTGGGCGTCCTCTTCGCCTTCAAGGGGGCTCTGCCGAAGATGGAGAATCTCAGCCCGGGTCGCTGGTTCAAGAAGACTTTTTCCAAAAAGAACGCCCTGGAACTGGTCAAGAATTTTCTGAAGGTGGGGGTGCTGTCCGGGGCGGTCTGGCTGGTGTTGAAGGATCGTTTTCGGGAGCTGTTCGTCATTCCGGAACGGGATCTCGACGCCATGTGGACGGTGCTCACCGGCGCCTGTCTGGATCTGGCCCTGCACGCGGCCGTGGCCTTCTCCGTCCTGGCCGCCGTGGACTATGTTTTCACGCGCTTTCGCTACACCAAGGAACATATGATGACCAAAGACGAGGTTAAGCGGGAATACAAGGACATGGAGGGCGATCCGCTCATCAAGTCCCGGCGGCGGCAGCTGCACCAGGAAATGGCCAACCAGGACACCCTGGGCCGGGTGCGCAAGGCCAAGGTGCTGGTGGTCAACCCCACTCACGTGGCCGTGGCCCTGGACTACGACCGGGACCGGACCCCGCTCCCGGTGGTGCTGGCCAAAGGCGAGGATCACCTGGCCCGGCGCATGATCACCGTGGCCAGGGAGGAGGGCATCCCCATTCTGCGCCAGGCTTCCCTGGCCCGGCAGCTGTATGAGGACGGGCAGGAAGACGCTTCCATCCCCAAAAACCTCCTGGCCCCCGTGGCCGAGGTGCTGCGCTGGGTCCAGAGCCTCCGGGAACAGAGGTGAAGATCATGACCGAGCGGCTGATTCCACCTGAAAATCCGGCAATTTCCCCGGCCTCGCTGGCCGAGGCCCCCCGGCTTTTGGACGTGCTGATCGAACTTTGCGACGACCTGGCCTGGGACCGTCCGGCCAGCGAGGCCGAACTCTATCGCCTTACCGCCCAGAGCGCCGGCCCGCCCCAGTTGGTCCGCCTGGCCGAGGCCTTCGGTCTGATGCTGGTCAAGCTGGAGGCCCGCAAAATGAACCGGGAGGACCTCATCCGGGAACTGGCCGAAAAGAATCAGGCTCTGACCGAGGGGCGCGATTTCCTGGCCCGGCGCAATCAGGCCCTGACCCAGGCTGTCTACGAAACCTACGGCCCCCGCCAGATGGTGGGCCAGTGCCCGGCCATCCGGCGGGTGACCGAGATGGCCATGTCCATCGCCCACCGGCCCATAAACACCATGATTCTGGGGCCCACCGGCGCGGGCAAGGAGGTGGTGGCCAAAATGATCCATTACAACTCCGCCCGGCGGGAGAGCGACTTCATCGCCGTCAACTGCACGGCCATCCCCGAGACCCTGTTCGAAAGCGAGATGTTCGGCATCGAAAAGGGAGTGGCCACGGGCGTCAACCAGCGGCGGGGCCTGATCGAGGCCGCCAGCGGGGGCACCCTGTTTCTGGACGAACTGGGCGAGATGAGCCTGGCCAACCAGGCCAAGCTGTTGCGGGTGCTGGAGGAAAAGGAAGTGCAGCGGGTGGGCGGCTCCCGGCCGATCCCGGTGGATCTCCTGGTCATTTCGGCCACCAACGCCGATATCCTGACCGCCGTGGAGCACAAGCGGTTTCGGGAAGACCTCTATTACCGGCTCAACGTGGCCGAAGTGCGCCTGCCCCCCCTCCGGGACCGGGGCAACGACGTCCTGCTCCTGGCCCGTTTATTTCTGGGCCGCCACGCCGCCCGCCTGGGCCGGCCGCCGCTGGACCTTTCGCGGGAGGCCGCGGCCCTCCTGCAACACTACCCCTGGCCGGGCAACGTCCGGGAGCTGAACAACGAAATGGAGCGGGCCGCCGCCCTGACCGTGGGCGAGATCATCACCCCCGCCGACCTTTCGCCCCGTCTGCGCGGGGAGGAACAGCCCCGGGAAACGGAATGGCGGCGGCCGCCGGAGACGAAGCCTGAGGAAACCGGCCCGGTGCTGCAAAACCTGGAACGGCAGGCCATTGTGGAAACCCTGGCCCGCCACGGGTCCAACAAGACCCGCGCGGCCCGGGAGCTGGGGCTTTCCCGCGAGGGGCTGCGCAAAAAACTCAAGCGCCTGGGATTGGAATAGCCTATGTCCCTGCGGAGCAAATTGCTGGGTCTGCTGGCCCTGTCGGTGGGGCTGGCCGTGGCGCCGTACAGCTTCTACACCGCCGCCAACCTCAAGGAGAGTTATCAGGAGACGGCTCTGGGAAACCTGCGCAACGTATCCACCCTGGTGCGGGACAACCTCGGATCCCGCTACCTGGCCTACCTGACCGGCCAGGTGGTGGAGGTGATGCGCCAGAAAGAAAATTTGCGGAAAATCGGCCTCTTCGTCAGCCGCAACTGGGAAGACCTGGCGGCCCTGCCCGAGGACCAGCGCCGGCGCCTGATCGGCCATCAGGTGGGGCATCTCAGCGGCCTGGGCCTCCTGGCCACCCGGGTGGAAGCCGACGGTCGCCTGGCCCCGCCCCTGGACCGTTTCAGCCGCATCGACGACTGGGCCGAACTGCGGGACTTCACCGGCCGGTCCCTCAAGAGCCGCATCGAGGACACCCTGTCGCCGGACGGCGAGTTCCTGGTTTTCAGCGCCCGGCTGGCCGAGCGGCCCGAGGCCGTTTTCCTGGCCCTTTTGTTGCCGCAGGCCGGGTCGGGCCAGGCCCTGGTCATCGTCAGCCCCCTCACCGATCCGGCCCTGAACGGCTCCGGCGGGGTCCGGTCCATTGTCGCCGGGCTCCAGGCCCGCTTCCAGGAATTGAGGCTGCCGCCCCAGGCCGGGGTGAGCCTCCTGAACGGGCGGGGGGCCATTCTGGCCCATCAGGGGGCCCAGGACAGCGCGCTTTTGACCCGGTCTCTTTTGGACGAGGTCCGGCGGAGCGGGGAGCTGGAGCGGGTGGTGAGCCTGGCCGGGCCGGACCAGCCCAAGGTGCTGCTCCATCTGCAATACTTCAAGCCCCTGGACTGGTTCATCGCCCTGAGCGTGCCCGAAGCGGCCGTCTCCCAGCCGGCCCGGGCCGTGGCCCGGCACATGCTGACGCTGGGTTTTCTGATCATGGGCCTGGCCCTTTCGGCCGGTTTCTATTTCGCCACCCGCCTGACCAGCCCGCTGAAAAGCTTGAGCCTCAAGGCCCTGGACCTGGCGGCGGTGGATTTCAGTTCGCCCGGGGCCGAAGCCGCCCTCATCCGGGACCTGCCCCGGGAGCGGCCTGACGAGGTCGGCCGCCTCTCGGCCGCCTTCCGGCAGATGGGCCAGGCCCTGATCCAAAACGTCCGGGAGCTGATGGCCGCCACCGCCGTCAAGGAGCGGCTGGAGGGCGAACTGGGGGCCGCCCGGGAGATCCAGCTGGGCATCCTCCCGTCCCCCGAGCCCTGGCCCGGCGACCGGGCCCTGACCGCCCGGGCCCTCTTGCGGCCGGCCAAGGAGGTGGGCGGGGACCTATATGATTTCTTCACCGCCCCGGACGGCCGGCGGGCGCTGGTCATCGGCGACGTCTCCGACAAGGGGGTGCCGTCGGCCCTGTTCATGGCCATGACCGTCACCCTGGTCCGCCAGACCATCATGGGGCAGGGCCTGGGCCCGGCCGAGGCCATGACCCAGGTCAACGCCCGGCTGTATTCCGGGAACCCGGGGTCCATGTTCGTGACCCTGTTCATCGGCCTGTTCGATCCCGCCGACGGGACTCTGGAATACGCCAACGGCGGCCATTGCCAACCTTTGGTGGTGAGGGGGGCCGCCGGTGGGCCGAAGGGGCTCCGGACTTTGGAGGGCCTCAGCGGCCCCCTGGTCGGGGCGCTGGACGGCTGGGTCTACATCGCCTGCCACGATCGCCTGGAACCGGGGGAAATCTGCCTCCTGTACACCGACGGCATCACCGAGGCCCAGAACGAGGCCGGCGGGTTTTTCGAACAGAGCCGCCTGGAAACCCTGCTCCGGGCCGGGGCCGACCTGGAACCGGCCGAGCTGAATCAACACATCTATGACCAGGTGCTGGCCTTCCGGGGCGCGGCGCCCCAGTCGGACGACATCACCCTGGTGTCTTTCACCACCCGGGCGGCCAACCCCTGAAGCGGCCCCTGACGGCCGCCGAAGTTGGCGCCAACAAAGTTGCCGGACCATGGGGCCCGTAGCGTCAACCAGGGTTGGCGGCCGCCCCGAGAAAGGGAGCCGGTGGAATGAGACCGCCGGGAAAGCCATGCTGTATAAGCTTTTACGAATGACCAGAGCCGGGATTACGCTTGGCCCACTCTTTGCTCTTTATCTGGTCAGCCACCCATTTTCAACAGCCAGGAGGAACCCATGCCCTTCACTGAAGACGATTTGAAAAAACAGGAACAACGCTTGGCCATCCTCAAGGAGGAACTGTCCCGGCTCAACAGCCTCTTCGACCAGAGGATGAAAGAGGCCGGCGCCACCGGAGCCGAACTGCGGGGCCTGGACCCGGACCGGCAGCCTCCGGAAGTGAAGCGGGCTCTGGAAGAAGCCCGGGCCGAGGCCCGGCGCGAGGGGGAACGCCGCCGGAGCCAGGCCCCGGAAAATACCCCGGCCAACCGGCCCGCCGGCGCCCGGCCCGGGGCCATCAAGCTGTAAACTTCGCCGCCGCATTCCTAGGGAGGTTGTCATGAGCGCCGATATCAAAATAAATACCCTCAACGACCAGGTTGGTCTTGGCCCCACCCAGAGCCTCCAACTGCTGTTCGCCAAGCTCCAACTGACTTTGGCCGAACAGTGCAAGACCCAGGCCATGAACTATATGGACGCCATCGCCGAGGCCCAGGAAAAGAGCAAGGAAGTGGCCAAGATGATCCAGACCTGCCGGGAGCTGCAAAGCCAGGCCAAGAACAAGGAAGGCGGCGGTTATTACGAAGTAAACAGCGGCAGGGTTCTGACTGCGGCCGAGCATGACGCCCTGATAACAAAGTGGGAAAAAGATCATCCTGGAATGACGCAGCCGTGGGAGCAAATGTACAAGAAAATGGACAGTGACGAGACCGCCATTCCGCCCGAAATCAAAAAGTTCATGGAAGATAACGGCCTGGCCCTGGACAAGGCCAACGATGGCCGGTTCTTCGATAAGGACGGCTGGGAGGTGAACATCACCTCCCTCAGGAATTACCAGGAGCAGCTCGGCACGGACACCCAGCAGAAGATGGTCTTCATCCAGGATTTCATGGGGCAGTACAATTCCTACCTCCAGGGGGCCAACAGCGCCATCCAGCAGAGCAGCCAGACCCTGACCGCCATCGCCCGGGGTCAGTAAAAAACAGGAGGCCGCCATGAGCGTGGACACCATCGGCTTAAATAAAATCAGCCAGCAGATCGATCTCGGGCCAACCCAGAGCCTCCAATTGCTGTTCGCCAAGCTGCAACTGGCCCTGGCCGAACAATGCAAGACCCAGGCCGTGAACCACATGGACGCCATCACCGAATCCCAGGACAAGAGCAAGGAAGTGGCCGCCATGATCCAGACGTGCCGGGAGCTGCAAAGCCAGGCCAAAAACAAGGAGGGCGGCGGCTTCCTCAACAAGGAGACCGGGGAAACCATCACCCATGAGCAGTACCTCGACAAAAAATATGAGCTGGAGTTGAAGTATGCGCGGGAGGCGATGGTCTCCCCGGATCTGAGGACCAGGTTGAGCGGGCCGTTTGATGCTTCTAAAAGGGCCAAGGCCGAGATGACCGCGCTCTATTCCCCCATGGCCCAAGACCAGACCCCCATCCCCCCGGAAATCAAGAAGTTCATGGAGGACCACAGCCTGGCTCTGGACAAGGCCAACGACGGCCGGTTCTTCGATAAGGACGGCTGGGAGGTGAACATCACCTCGCTGCGGAATTACCAGGAACAGCTCGGGGCGGACACCCAGCAGAAGATGATCTACATCCAGGACTTCATGGGGCAGTACAACTCCTATCTCCAGGGGGCCAACAGCGCCATCCAGCAGAGCAACCAGACCCTGACCACCATCGCCCGGGGCCAGTGACCAGGAGGACCCATGACCATGCCAACGAATATGAAGGAACTGAGCCCCGAAGAGGTGCGGGCCATCATGGCCGGCCTGGACGACGGCCTGACCAACGCCGACCTGGCCGGCATCACCGACGAGCAGCTGGAAGCCCTCTACGCCCTGGGCCATAACCTCTATGTGGCCGGCCAGCATCGGGATTCGGAGACCATCTTCCAGGCCCTGTGCCTCTACGACTACACCCAGCCCCGCTTCTGGCTGGGCCTGGCCGGCTCCCGGCAGGCCCTGGGCGACTACCGCCAGGCCGTGGACGCCTATTCCATGGCCGCCGTGGCCGGGGGCCTGAAGGACATCAGCCCCTTCTACTATGCGGCCATCTGCTTTTTAAAGCTGGGCGATATGGAATCGGCCCTGGGCTCCCTGGGCGGCCTGGCCGGGCTGGCCGAAGAAGGCGACCCGGATCACCAGGCCTGGCTGGTCAAGGCCGGGAATCTGGCCGAGGCCATCCGGCGGCCGGACGCGGGGAAAGAGTAGGTGAGCCATGAGTTCGGTCAATCCTCCGCCGCCCGTTGCCAATCTGGCCCGGGATCTTTTGAAGATGTTCTCCGCCGACCAGCGCGACGGGCGGACCGATCTGCCGCCGCCGGACCTCGACCCGGGGCTGGATTTGTCCCTCGAGCGCCAGCTGCCCCAATTGCCGCCTTCAGGCCGGATGCTGGGCGGACTGTCCCTGGAGACCCTGGTCGCGGCCCTGAACAACGAGGAGCGGAAAACCGCCACCAAGGCCGGCCTGGAGACCCTGGAGGCCAAAGCCCAGGAACGCAAGGAAGCCAATGAGAAAAAGCTCGAGGAACTTGTCGAACGGCTGGAAAAGATGCGCTCCCGGGGACCCCTGAATGTTTTCCTGAAAATCTTCAAGATCATCGCTCTGGTAGTCGGGGCCGTCGCCTCGATCGCCACCGTCGCCGCCGGAGCCCTGACCGGCAACCCCCTTTTGGTGGCCGCCGGGGTCGTCATGGCCGGCCTGGTTCTGGATTCCATCATCGGTGAGGCTTCCGGCGGCAAGGCCAGCCTCGCCGCCGGGATCGCCGCCGCAGCCACGGCCGCCGGGGCCGACGAGCAAACCGCCCAGTGGATCGGCTTCGGCGTGACCATCGGCCTGGCCGTCCTCGGGGCCGCCCTGAGCTTCGGGGGCGGGGCCGCTTCCAGCGCCTCCAAACTCAGCGCCGACGCGGCCAATGTGGCCCTGAAGGTCATCCTCAACAGCGCCCGGGTCACCGAATTCGCGGGCGGGGTCATGACTCTGGGCACGGCCGGCGGGACCATCGGCGAATCGGTGCTGGACTACCAGGCCCAGATGAGCCAGGTGCGGACCAAGGAACTGGAGGCCATCCTCCAGCGCATCCAGACGGCCATCGAGAACGAAGAGGATTTTTTGGAAATTATTATGAAAAAATATCAGGACCTGGTCGGCAAGGTCACCGACATCATTGAGGACCACAACCAGGCCCAGGCCCGGATTCTGGGCGGTGATTTCGCCGCTCCGTCCCTGGCTTAACGGAGACAGCCGCCGGTTCGGCGGAGCAGGACCCCCACGGGGCGCGGCAGGCCGCGAGGTGTTTCATGACCATTGATTTTACCAACAAGACCAACATAATGACCACCTACAACCTCACCGGGGCCCAGTACGACCTTTTGGTGAAGGATTTGGGGAAATTGACTCCGGCCGAGCTGGGGGCCTTGAGCGACGAGTTTGTCCTGACCTGGAGGAACGTCCGCGAAAAAGGCGGCTCCCTGGATTACCGGCCCGATCTGCCCCCCCCGGACCTCAAGGCCCTGCGGAAGATGACCGACTGGGTCAGCGGGGCGGTGCCCTCGCCGGGGGCGGCCGTTATGGCCGCCATCACTGATCTTTCGGCCGAGCAGCGGCGGCAGAACAAGGACATCATGATCCAGGAGTCCATGACCGTGGCCCAGACCATGCTGGACCAGGCCAAAGAGCTGAAAAACAAGGCCGTCACCCAGCTGGTCATGGGCATTGTCAGCGGCGCGGTGACCATCGCCCAGGGCGCGACGGCCATCGGCATGAGCCTCAAAGCCCCGTCCGTGCCCAAGGACGCGGCGGCCGGGTCGCCGGAAATGCTCCAGTATAACGCCCAACTGGCCGCCCACACGGCCAAGATCCAGGGCGTCACCGGCTCGCTGGAGGGCGTGGGCCGGGCGCTTTCCAGCTCGGGTCAGGCGGCCGGCGGCTTCTACGATTCCACCATCAAAGAAATGGACGCGGACATCGAGAAAAGAAGGGCGGCCATCGAAAACCTGCGGAGCCTGAATCAGTCCTTCACCGAACTCATTCAGAAATCCCAGGGCGCCTACGAGAGCATCCAGCAGGGCATGAACCAGGCCCGGACCAAAATCCTGGGTTGAAAATTGAACCTAACGGCAAAGGAGAGGTCATGATTTCCATATCCGACATCGCGGCCCGGCTGTGCGCGGCCGCCGGCTGGCGCCGGCCGGAGCCGGATGGGGACGGGCGGCTAGTCTTCGGCCTCGAAGGGGATCTGATCTGGGAACTCCTGACCCCCGACGGGTGGACGGTGGTCTTTCTGGCCGACCTGGGGGCCTGGCCCGAGGAGCGCCCGGAGGACCTGTGCCGCCGGCTGGCCGTCATGGCCGCCGCCGCCTTTCCGCGCCGCCGGTCCGTCCTGTCGCTGAAGGACGGGCGTTTCCGGCTGCATCACACCGTGAGCCCGCTCCCGGGTTCTTTGGAGGAACTGCCCGACCAGTGCGCCGCCTTTTTAAACGACTGCGCCTGGTGGCGGGCCAACTGGCCGACGGTTTGAGACCGGGTCAGGCCGGCTACGCCGCTTTAACCAAGAACGAGGTAATCACTATTCCCTCATTTTCAACATTTTCGCCCCGTCTGGTTGTTTGGCTGGGGTGGTTGCTGAGCCTGACCCTGTTGTTGTGGGCCCTGGCTGGCTCAGCCGTGGCCCAGCCGCTGCCTCCGGATGGGAAGGGAGAGCGGGCTTCGGGCTATTTCCCCAAACCTTACAGCCACTATTCGGACCAGGAGCCGGTGGCCCAGGTGCTGGGCGATTTCGCCCGCTTCGAAGGTTTTCGGGTCAACGTCTCCCAGGCCGTCACCGGGGTCATGAGCGGCCGCTTTGAGAACGTGCCCCCCGACACTTTCCTGAAAGCCCTGGAAACGGCCTTCGGGGTGCGCTGGTATCTGGCCGGCGGGGAGTTGTATTTTTACCACGAGTCCGAGTGGCAAAAGGTTCTCATCCACCCCCAGACCGGCGACCCCGGGAGTTTATACCGAAAGCTGAACGCCTCGGCCGTGGTTTCGCCCCAGCTGCCCATTTCCAGCCCGGCCGGCGGGGGAGTGCTGACCGTCTCCGGCCCGGCCTCCTACGTGGAGATGGTGCGCCAGGCGGCCCTGGCCCTGGAGGGCAATATGGCCCCGGAGCGCCAGGCCATCCGGGTCTTCAAGCTACGCTACGCCTCGGCCGACGACACCACCATCCGCAGTTCGGACCGTGACCTGGTGGTGCCCGGTGTGGCCAGTCTCCTCAGGGCCATGATGAGCGGCGAGGCCGGTCCGGGCCTCACCGGCCGCCAGGTGACCCAGAACCCGGCCACCATGGAAAGGCTCCTGGGCCACGGGCTGGTGACCCGGGGCCAGCCGGCGGTGGATTTCAACAACTCGCAGCCCGCCGTGGTCCAGACGGCGGCGGGGGGCGGGGGCCAGCCGGGGCCCTCCATCGTGGCCGACACCCGCATCAACGGGGTCATCATCCAGGATTTCGAATATCGGATGCCGTATTACGAACAGGTCATCGCCGATCTGGACCGGCCGGCCCACCTGGTGGAGATCCATGCGGCCATCGTGGACATCGACACCGACTTCAAGCGGGACCTGGGCATCTCCTACCAGGGCTCGGGCAAGGACGGCGACGGCTGGGCCATCGGCGGGGAGCTGTCCCAGGACGACACGCCCTACAACGTCATGCCCGATCCGGGGTATCCCGAGGGGCTGGGGGGGATTCTGTCCACGGTCTACACCAAGGGCGAAAAATTTTTCATCGCCCGGGTGCGGGCCATGGAAACCCGGGGCAACGCCCGGATGCTGGGGCGGCCGTCGGTCCTGACCACGGACAATCTGGAAGCCACCCTGGAAAATACCACCACCTACTATGTGGCGGTCAGCTCCACGGAGGTGGCCGACCTCTTCCGGGTGGAGGCCGGCACCGTCCTCAGGGTCACGCCCCACATCATCGAGAGCGACCAGCCCGACCGGCCGCCGACCATCCGCCTGATCATCAACGTCCAGGATAATCAGGAGAGCGGCGACACCTCCATCGCCCCGGGGAGCGGCATGGCTCTCCCGCCCATCAAGCAGACCAAGATCAACACCCAGGCCCTGGTGGCCGAGGGGCAGAGCATCCTGATCGGCGGCTATTACTTCGAGCAGAAAAAGGAAAGCGTCTCCGGGGTGCCGGTCTTGATGGACATCCCGGTCCTGGGGCACCTGTTCAAGTCCAGGGGCCGCGACACCCAGAAGATGGAGCGGCTGATCCTGATCACCCCCCGGGTGATCCGCCTGGGCCAGCACGAGACCATGCCCAGCCAGCTCGACGAGCCGAGCTTTGAGCGCAGCCCGACCCAGGCCGACTATGAACCCCGCCTGCCGGCTCCGGCGGCCGGCGGCTGCCTGAAGCGATGAGCCAACCGGGTCGTCTGGGCATACGGGTCCTCAGCGGACCCCATGTGGGCGCGGCTTTGGAACTGGGCCCGGGGCGGCACGTGGTCGGGCGCGGCGACGACTGCGATTTGATCCTGACCGACGATTCCGTGGCCGAGCGTCACCTGGCCCTGGTGATTCGAAACGGGGCCGACGTGGTGGAGGTGAAGGTCCGCCCCCTGGAGGGCCAGGTCTTCCTCGACGGCCGGCCGTTGGCCCCGCAAGAGGATTCGCCCGTGCCGGCCGGCACGGTGCTGGCTCTGGGCTTCACCGCCCTGGGCTGGCGGCCGCCGGGGGAAGCCTGGGAGCCGGTCAATCTGGTGCCGGCGGAATATCAGGCCTCGCCGCCCGGGTCCGGCGGGGGGGTGGGCGAAGCCGGGCCGCCGTCCGCCGTTGAGGCCGGCCCCGATATTTCGGCCGAGCCCGAAAAACCCCCGCCGGAAGAGCCGCCCGGGAACCGGCGGGCCGGGTCGCGCAAATGGCGCGGCCGCTCTCTGATCCTGGCTCTGGCGGTACTGGCGCTTTTGGCGCCCCTGGCCCTGGGGCCGTTTTGGGAGATGCTCTTCACCGGCCGGACTCGGGAGATCAGGCGGCTGGAAACCCTCCTGAATGAACAGGGTTTCGGCCAGCTCCAGGCTGAGCGCGGCCCGGACGGGGTGACGGTGAGGGGCCTGTTGCCCGACGACCGGGAGCTGTCCCGGCTGGTGCGCCTGGTGTCCGGCCAGCCCGCCCGGGTCTACCTCATGGTCGAGGTGGAGGACGATCTGGTCCGGGCGGTGCGGGAACTGATGTTGGCCCGGGGGTTTTTTCCCGAAGTCCGGCGGGTGGACGGGCAGCTGTCCGTGGCCGCCTACCTCAAAGACGGATTGGTGGAGGCCCGGCTCTTCGAAACCCTGTGCGGCGACGTGCCCGGCCTGGGGCGGCCCCTGTGGCGGGTGGCCTACGCTCCGCAGGTGAAGGCCGTTCTGGAAGAGGAGCTGGCCCGGGTGGGGCTGGAGAAT
The DNA here is from genome assembly GCA_031553735.1 of Candidatus Adiutrix sp. GTDB lineage: Bacteria > Desulfobacterota > Desulfarculia > Adiutricales > Adiutricaceae > Adiutrix. The sequence goes on along the minus strand of JAVBLB010000007.1, from coordinate 24,128 downwards.
CTGGCCCTCCGCTTCGGTGACGGGCGCATCGAATGGGGCGGGGAGCTGGATCTGACGGGTCACCAGCGCCTGGAGCTGGCCCGGGCCGCGGCGGAGACCCGCCTCAAGGTGCCGCTGGGGCTGCGGCCGGCCGGAACTCTCCCGCCCGGCGAAGACGGCTCGGCCGAGGTTCAGTCTTTCGCGGCCGGGCCGCTGATTTTCCCCGGTTCGGCCGGGCCCGCTCCCCCGAAGGCGGGCTGGCTTCCGGGCGAGCGCGACCCCTTGGGCGGCCTCAAGATCATGGGCGTCACCCTGGAGCCCCTGCGGTTCCTCACCACCCAGGACGGGCGGAAATACTTCGAGGGCGCGGTGCTGCCCAGCGGCTACACCATAACCGCCATTTCCGCCCGGGCCATCACCCTGGCCCGCGACGGGCAAACCGTAAACCACCAACTGCCCGGAGCCGACCCGGCCCCGTGACCGACAGGAGGTCGATCCCTCATGAGCGAAACGTCAACCCCGGCCGCCTCAGTGCTGGACATCCTGCTTCGGGACGCACCGAGCCCCACCGAAACCCGGGGCCTGAACGAGGAGTTCTTCGCCCTGGCCGCGAATTTGAAAAAGGCCATGGACCAGGGCCTGCCCCCCGCCGAGATGAAACGGGTCCGGGGGCTGTGGGAGGCCGCCGAAGCGGCCCGTCTGGCCGTGGCGGAACTGACCGGCTGAACCCCGGCCGGGATAAAGGAAGGAGGCTCCGCTATGAGCATACAGGGACCCCAGGTGGGCAATTTAGGCAAAATCTTCAGCGACGGCCTGAGCAACATCGGCAGTAAATCCGCCGATATCCAGACTAAAATGAACAACATCCTCGGCAAGGAAACCATCGACCAGGGGGAGATGCTGGAACTTCAGTTCCAGATGGGCCAATACAACGCCGCCCTGGAATCGCTGTCCAACGTCACCAAGAGCCTGACCGACATGCTCAAGACGCTGGCCCAGAGGACCGGGTGAACCATATGGGCGAATTTATTTCCGCACTTGAGCTCCAACGCTTGGTCGAAGTGGGCCTGGCCGCCGCCCATCGGGGCCGGGTGGCCCGGGCCCGGGCCGTCTTCGAAGGTCTTTTGACCTATGACCCGGCCTTTCGGTCGGCCCGGATCGGCCTGGCCTTCACTCACCTGGTGGTCGACGAATTCGAGCGGGCCGAGGAACTCCTCAAAAACGAGCTCCCGGCCGGCGGACCGGACGATGACGAGGCCCGGGCCCTCCTGGCCCTGAACTATCAGCTGGCCGGCCGCTCTGACGAGGCCCGGGTCATCCAGCAGGAACTGGCCGGCCGGGCCGGGGCGGCCGGGGAACTGGCCCGGGCTCTTCTGGAGGCCGGCAAGTGAGGCGGTGATGATCCATAGCCGGGGGTATAGACTGTGGCGGCTGGCGCTGGCGGTCCTTTTGGCCGCGTTTCTGGCCGGCTGCCAGGTGGAGCTCCACCAGGGACTCGACGAGGATGAGGCCAACCTGATCTGGTCCACCCTGTTGAAACGGGGGATCGAGGCCGAAAAAAAATCCCGGGGCAAAAACGGGTTCACCATCACCGTGGACCAGGCCGACCTGGTCCGCTCCCTGGAGATTCTGCGCCTCGGCGGGCTGCCCCGGGAGAAATACCAAAGTCTGGGGCAGGTCTTTTCCGGCCAGGGCATGATCGCCTCCCCGGTGGAGGAGCAGGCCCGGCTGGCCTTCGCCATTTCCCAGGAACTGGCCGCGACCTTTTCCCGCATCGACGGCGTGCTCACCGCCCGGGCCCACGTGGTTCTGGGCCAGCACGACCAGGTTTCGGGGGTGACCACCCCGCCCTCGGCTTCCATCTTCCTGCGCCACACCCCGGATTCGCCGGTGACCAACCTGGTGGGCCTGGTCAAGGAGATGAGCGCCAAGGCCGTGCCCGGCCTCGAGTATGAAAAGGTCTCGGTGCTGCTCCTGCCGGTGCGGGACGACGTGGTGGTGCCCCTGGGGCCCCGGGCGGTCTCGCCGTGGGCCCGGTTCCTCCCGTCGCTCCTGGCGGCCGGGGCGGGGGCCCTTCTGGCGGTCGGGGGCTTTCTGGCCTACACGCGCGGCCCCTGGCGTCGGCCGAAAGACAAGAAATGAGCGGGGCGGATATTTTTCAGGCCCTGGCCGGCGGGCCCCCGGAACTCCTGCGGGCCGTACTGGCCTTCAACCGGCTCGATCGGCCGCCGGAGATGGACTGGCCGGAAACCCTGGAGGGGCATCCACTCCAGACGGCCGTCCGGGGAGATCCCCGGCTGTGGAGCCGCTGGCCCCGGCCGGAAAGCGGCGGGTTCTGGGATTTCCAGGAGGAAAGCCGACGGCTGGCCCTCTTGGGCGGCGACGACCTCCGGCGGCTGGAGCTGTTCTGGGGCGCGGCGGTCTGGGCCCCCGACCTGGCCGCCGTCATCGCCGGGGAAAAGGTGCGGGAGCTGCGGCGGGAACTGGAGCCGGACCTGTACGCCTACGTTCTGGCCCGGGGCCGCTTCCATCTGGGCCCCCTGCGCCGGGTTTTTCTGGAGGCTATGTCCGGTCGGCCGGATTTGGGGCTCCAGTCGAAACTCCAACAGGCCGGGCGTCTGGCCGGGGCGGTGATCCGGGCCGGCTGGCCGGAAACCCTCCGGCGGCTGACGGCGCCTGAACCGGACCCGGAACCGCCTCCGCCATTGACCGCGCCCCGGGGGCGGCGGCTCACCTGGCTCTGGCTTAAAAAAATTCTTCTGACCGAGGCGGCGCCCCAATGGCAGCACTGTTTTCCCTCAACCAGCGTCTGACGCCCAAACCCGGCCAAACTCTCATCAAGGCCGGGGAGGCGGCCGTCTTTTTCGAGGCCAGGGACCTGATCCGGGCCTGGGAGGAGCGGGCCGCTCAGTTGGACCAGGCCGCCGAAGAGGAACGGGAACGCCGCTTTCAGCAGGGCTATGAGGACGGTCTGGCCGCCGGCCGGCTGGAGTATACGGAAAAGATCATGGAAGCCGTCATCCAATCCGTGGAGTACATCGAGGGCCTGGAAACCACCCTGGTCAAGGTGGTGGGCGAGGCTGTGCGCCGCATTGTGGGGGAGATGGACGACGACGAGCGCATCGTGCGCCTGGTGCGCCAGGCCCTGGGCGCGGTGCGGGGGGAAAAGCGGGTGCTGGTGCGGGTGGCCCCCCGGGATGAAAAGGCGGTGCGGCTCGACCTGGCCGCCCTCCTGGGCCGGAACGCGGGCTCGGGTTTTCTGGAACTGGTGCCCGATCCCCGTCTGCAACCGGGCGAGTGTCTGCTGGAGAGCGAGCTCGGCGTGGTGGAAGCCAGCCTGGAGACCCAACTGCGCAACCTGGAGACGGCCCTTCTGAACCGGGTCAAGGACGGCGGCGGCTGAGGGGGCGGCATGGCTTTCGAATACATCGGCGAGCTGTTGGAGGAGGTGGTGCGGACCAGCCCCACCCTGGAGGTCCGGGGCCGGGTGGAGCAGGTGGTGGGCACCATTATCCGGGCGGTGGTGCCGGGGGTCAAGGTGGGCGAACTGTGCCTCCTGCGCAACCCCTGGGAGCGGTGGAGGCTCCCGGCCGAGGTGGTGGGCTTCGCCCGGGAGGTGGCCCTCCTGACCCCCTTGGGCGATTTGCAAGGGATTTCCCCGGACACCGAAGTCGTCCCCACCGGGGAAATCCATTCCGTGCCCGTGGGCGAAGAGCTTCTGGGGCGGGTCTTGGACGGTCTGGGCGAACCCCTGGACGGCGGCCCGCCCCTCAAACCCCGCAAGCGTTATCCCGTCTACGCCGACCCGCCCAACCCCATGACCCGGCGGCTCATCGACCGGCCCCTGCCGCTGGGGCTCCGGGTTCTCGACGGCCTCCTGACCTGCGGCGAGGGCCAGCGGCTGGGCATTTTCGCCGCCGCCGGCGGGGGCAAAAGCACCCTCTTGTCCAGCATCATCAAGGGCACCGAAGCCGAGGTCTGCGTCCTGGCCCTCATCGGCGAGCGGGGCCGCGAGGTGCGGGAGTTCATCGAGCACGACCTGGGCCCGGAGGGCCGCCGCCGGTCGGTGGTGGTGGTCTCCACCTCCGACCGCTCGGCCATGGAACGGCTGAAGGCGGCCTACACGGCCACGGCCATCGCCGAATATTTTCGCGACCAGGGGGGCCGGGTGCTGCTCCTGATGGATTCGGTGACCCGTTTCGGCCGGGCCCAGCGGGAGATCGGCCTGGCCGCCGGCGAGCCGCCCACCCGGCGCGGCTTTCCGCCCTCGGTCTTTTCCGCCCTCCCCCGCCTGATGGAGCGGGCCGGTAATTCCGACCGGGGTTCCATCAGCGCCCTGTACACCGTGCTGGTGGAGGGCGACGACATGACCGAGCCCATTGCCGACGAAACCCGTTCCATCCTGGACGGCCATATCGTCCTGTCGCGCAAACTGGCCTCGGCCAATCACTACCCGGCCATCGACGTCCTGGCCAGCGTCAGCCGGGTCATGGGGGCGGTCACCAGCCCGGAGCACCGGCAGGCGGCCGGGAAGCTCCGGTCCCTTTTGGCCAAGTACGGGGAAATCGAACTCCTGGTGCGCCTGGGCGAATACCGGGCCGGGAGCGACCCCGAGGCCGACCAGGCCCTGGCCCGCATCTCCGGGATCAACGCCTTTCTGCGGCAGGGCCTGGCGGAGCGGTCGGCCTTCGACCAGACCTTGGCCGAACTGATGCGGGTGGTGGAGTGAGCTATCCTCTGGCCGACCTGTTGCGCTTGCGGAATCTGCGGCGGGGCCAGGCCGAAGGGGCGGTCCAGGCCGCCGAAGGGGCCCTGGTCCTGGCCGCCCTGGAAAAGGTCCGTCTGGAGGGGGAACTGGCCGAATACCACGACTGGCGGCGCGCGGAAGTGGAGCGCCGTTACGGGGCCCTCTTGGGGCAAACCGTGACCCAAAAGGATTTGGGGGCTTTTCAGGCCGGCCTGGCCGCCCTGGAGCGGGAGGAATTCAGGCGGGAAGAGGCCCTGCGTGAGGCCGGGGCGGCCGAGGAGACGGCCCGCCAAAAGGTCCGGGAGGCCAGACTGGCCCTGACCCGGGCCGACCGAGCCCTTCAGAAAATACTGGCCCACCGGAACCAGTGGCTGGAGGCCGAGACCAAAGAACTGGCCCGGTTGGAGGACCTGGAAATGGAGGAATTCGCCGGACGCCGGCCCGGCCCGGCCCGGTAACCGCCCACCGGGGCGCCTACCCCGTTTGGTTCCGCCGCCAACTTTGTTGCCGGGGCCGGAGCCGGAAGCCGCCCGTTGATGATTTCTCCGAAAAATTTTTCCTTTACTTATCAAGTGGTTAAATCGACAAAATCCCTAAATGCCGGCCGGCGGTTTCCTGAAGCCGGGCGGGCACGGTTCATGCCATTACTAAGGTCAAGACCCCAAGAGAGGTAGCTATGGAAAAGCACTATCACAATTTGTGGAAATCATGGGCCGCCGAATGCGGGCTGGAAGGGGTGGAGCCGGAAAACGGGGAGCCCTGGGTGGTCGGCTACGGCGAGCTGATGATCACCGGTATTCTGGACCGGGAAGGCCAGGTGCGCCTCTTGAGCCACCTGGCCCCCTGGCCCGAGGGCGGCGATCCGGAAACGGCCCGCCGGCTCTTGGCCGACAACGGCCTGACCAGTTCGCCCTGGCCGACCCGGGCCTACCTCGATGAGGAGATCGGCAATCTCGTGCTCACCACCCGGGCGCCGGCCGCGCTCCTCACCGAGGGCGACTTCACCCGATTCGTCGAGGACTTCGCCCGCCGGGCCCTGGAACTGACGGCCCAGATCGAAAAAGCGGCCGCTGAAGAGCCCGCGCCGCCGGACCCGTCCGCCCCGTTTCCCGAAGGCGGCCTGCGGCTCTGAAAGACCGTCCGTCCGTTGCTTCGCCCCGTTGCCAGGAGTTTATCATGAATATTGGAGACACCGCCGCCGCGAAAAACGTCAGCCGTCTGTTCGGCCTGACGGAATGGCCCGAACACGATTTCAAAAATTTTCCGCTCCACACCGGCTCGGTCCTGATTTGGCTGGATTATGTTCCGGAAAACCAGAGCCTGCGGCTGGAAGCCACCGTGAACGAAATTCCGGTTGACCTCAACCCCGCCTGGCTGGGCGTCATCCTGGCCGGTTCCGCCCCGAACGACGACCAGGCGGACGCCTGGCTGGGGCTGGTCGACGGGCACATCACCATCCAGGCCGTCCGCTTTCCCGGCCAGGGCGATGTGGACGACCTGGACGGCCAACTGGCCGCCTTTGTCGCCAGCGTCCAGGCCTGGCGCGACTTGTTGAGCGCCGACCATCTGAAGGTTCCCCCCGCTGAAGTGCTGGGGGCGGCGGACTGAAGAACGGCCGCTGTTTTTTTTCAGCCCGGCGGGCGGCTGGTTCCCCAGCGCGCCGAGACATGAGCAAAGGAGGCCGATCATGGCTGAAATTTTAAGTCCCACCGTGCGTCAAGCCATAGACCGCATGGACGGCAGAGATTTGGAGCGCCTGCGGCGAGCCCCGCAGACGCGCGAGTGCCACGGGGATTCCCGGTTCTCCGTCCAGGACGGTAACTTGATCGTGATTACCGGCTCCCTGAAACGTGACCTGGGGATCGTCCGGGTTTTCAAACGCCTGTTCAGCTCCGCGTACCGGGCCCGGGACAACGCCCTTAAATTGGCCCAAAACCAGGCCTTTCAGCGACTGGTAACCGAGAAGGCCACCGATGTGGCCCCCCAGAATGTCGGGCCCAGATGGGAAATGAGGGGCTCCCTGGTGCCCAAATACATCCGGGAGGCCATGATGACCAGCCAGAGCCAGGTCAGAGGCGGGCTGACCCGCGAAGGGCTGTCCCGATCCCGGGTTGATTCGGTCACGGTCTGGGGCTGTATGCAGAAAGGCCGCGATGAGTCCTGGCAGACCCAGCTCCCGGTCTTGGAGAGCCGTTCAACCCAGGAACTGCTGGCTGAGGTGCCCGCGCCCAAGGCAGAGGCTCTGCGACAAAGGGTCGACGACCACGTTCAGCGGGAGCTGAGGCATGATCCGAAGATGCGGGTATTGCTGGAGGCGGCCGGCGGTTTCAGTGGCAGCGCGCCGGAGGTCGCCCAGAGTATTCGGGAAAGTATCGTCGGCTACACCAGGCGGAAAACCGACGAAGTGCTGCAGGATCTTTTGGTGCAATCCTGGGAGGCCACGGGTGAAGCGCGGGTCGATCAGATGATGGCGGCCCTCGGCCCCGCCCCGGCCGGGCAGCCCTGATTCAGGGCGGCCCTCCGGCCGCCGCCAAATATTTTTTCCACCGCTATTGTGAGGTTGATATATGGGAAACGATTTGCATCCTCGGGTGACCGCCGCCATAGATTCCATGCGCCAGAGCAATCTGGACTGGCTGGATACCCTCAGGGACGGCAGTGGGGCGGCCCGATTTTCCGTCGACAAGCACGGACAACTGACCGTTCTCACCGGACCCCTGAAGCGCGACAACTTCATCGTCCGGCTTTTCAAGGGCTTGAGAAACCCCGCCTACCGGGAGCGGGACGCGGAGATCAAGCTGGCCCAAAACGTCGAGTTCCAGCGCCGGATCACCGAGAAGGCCATGTCGTTGTCCGGCCGTGACCGAGGCAATCCCGCCCATCAAGTGCCGAATCAATTGTCCGCCGGCCTTCGGCGCGTCCTGACGCCCGGACGGCCTTCTTCGAGCGCTCAATTGCCTCCGGAGCAGTTGAGGCGGGTGTACGAGTCCTCCGTCCACATCGAAAACATGATGAAATGGGGGGAATCTCTGGCCTGGCACGAAACCCCGGACCCGTCCGGCCAGGGGCTTATCCGCGACCAGTTGGCGGACGCGCCCGAAGACACGCGGCAAATGTGGCGTCAAATGGTCACCAATCGCGTCAGCTGCGAGTTAAGACGGGATGCGGCCATGGCCGGACTGATGGAGGCCTCCGCCCGGGAACTGGCGGAACAGGGCAGTGTCGCCAGCGAGACGCTGGATGCGATCCGCGCTCTGGTTCAGCGGAAAACGGCCGAGGTTTTAAAGCATTTTAGCGCCCCCTTGTCGGGCGGCCCGGCCGTCTCGGAAGCCCAGCGGCCTTGAAAGGTTGACTCATGCCCGCCATACTCCTCAATCTCGACGCCTTGAGCCACAACGCCCGCCAAACGCGGGCCCTGGCCGGGCGCTGGGGCGTGGCGGTGCTGCCGGTCTTGAAGGCCGTGGCCAGCCACCCGGCGGCGGTCCGCACCCTTAAGGCGGCCGGCTTCCTCCGCTTCGGCCACGCCGAGGCCGGGGAAGCGGCTCGCTCCGGAGATTTGGGGGAAAAGACACTCATCCAGTTGGCCTCCCCGGCCCAGGCGCCTCTGGTTGTGGTGCGGTTTCAGCGCAGTTTCCAAGCCGCGCCCGAAACCCTGGCCGCCCTCGATGGCGCCGCCGGGGCCGCGGGCCTGATCCACCAGGTGGTGCTCATGGTCGATCTCGGCGATCTGCGCGAAGGGTTATCGCCCGAGGACCTCCCTGAAGCCCTGGAGCTGGTCCGCCGATTCCGCCACCTGTCCGTCACCGGCTTCGGGGCCACCGTCGCCTGTTTGGGCGACCGGCTGCCGGACCGCCGCCTGGCGGCGGCCCTGGCCGATATCCGCCGCCTCTTCGAGGAGCGGGGCTGGGTTCGGCCGGAAGTCAGCCTGGGCGGCTCGGTCCTCTGCGACTGGGTGGAGCGGGAGGGGCCGGGGGCGATTACCGAATTGCGGCTGGGCGACCCCTTCATTCTGGGCGAGGACATTTACCGGCTCCAGGACCTGCCCGGCGGGCCGTTCCGCCGGGACGTCTGCATCCTGGAAGCTGAAGTGGTGGAAATCCGCCGCCGCCTGATCGAAGCCCCGGAGGAGGGGCCGGTTCCGCACCACACCGACCACCAGGAGCGCCCGGATGCCGTCCTGACGGGTTGGCGGCTGCGGGCCTTGCTCGCGGCGGGCCGCTTCCACACCAGCCTGGGGAGCATCGACCGCCAGGGCGCGCCCATCCTGAGCCGGATGGTCTGCCATCTCCCCGGCGCGGTCATCACCGGCCTCACCGCCGGCTATCTGGTGCTGGACGTCACCGAGTGCCGACGGCCGGTCCGGGTGGGGCAGAAAATTTGTTTTACCCCGGGTTACTGGTCCATTGCCCAGGGGTTCCGCAACCCCATGATGGAAATCCGGCCGGTCCGGGATGAGATTCCATTGACCTTGGATGACCGGCGCTGCAAGTCGGTTGAAAAGAGCGTTCGCCTGGCCGCCGGCCGAGGCGGACGGGCCCAAGGAGGCCGATATGAGTGAAGTATCCAGAACGCGGACTACTATGCCCCAACCCGCAGCCGCCGACCCCGGCTCGCCGTCGACCAGCGGGGCGCGGGACGACGAGACCCCGACCCCGGTGGCGGCGCCCTGGGACGATGATAGTTTTTTTTATGACGCGGAGCCTTCCCGGCCTTCGACCAGCACGGCTGTCGCGTCCACTCCCCCCAGATGGAACATCGTGCCGGAGGAACTGAGACAGAGCCCCGCCGACGCGGTTCTGACCGCTTTGCGGGATGAGTTTCCTGGTGTGGACGACCGGGTGCTCACCGGAGTGGAGTGCGCCTTGGATTGGCCGGATTACGGCGTGGGCGCCCACCGGGAAGCCACCCGGCACACGGGGCCGGGAATGGCCACAGTGGTGACCGGCCACCCGGAAGGGCCCGAGGCCCGGGTGGCCCTGATGCCCACCGCCGGCGTCGGCGGACCCGAGGTCGACGCCCGGATCGGCCGAAAGATTCTCCAGGGTGAACAGCTCTACCAGCGGGTCATGCGGGGCGAGCCGCCTCCGCCCACTAAGGAGAACGCGGCCCTGCTCATGTGGTATCTCCAGGCCCTGGCCTCTCGCAAGGCCGCGGCCTCTTCGGGGCAGCCCGGGGGGTTGGCCATGTTCAAGGAAGGGGCCCTGACCATAGAAGACCCGGGACATAAGCTGGAGACCTGGCTGAAGTCCTTCAACGTCTACCGCCGTTCCTCCTCCCACCTGGACGAATATCAGCGGATCCCGGGCTGTGAGCCCTACGGCCTGGACCTGCGCGGCGTGGAAATGCCCAACGAGCGGCGCACGGTGCTCCTGGCCCGCCTGCCCGGCAACCGTGAGGACCGGTCGCTTCTGTTCCTGAAAATGGAGCCCCACGGCTGCCGGGGCCTGAGTTTTCAGGGCACCGGCAGGGAGACAGGCGTCCGGCAGAGCATCAAGCGCTTTTTCGCCAATATCAGGGATTACTTGGGCCATGCCGGCGGCTGGCGCCAATCCGTCCGGCAGCGCGGCGGCGACGCGGAGATCACCGGCCAGAACAACCGCGAGCGGGTCGACGCCCAGCTTCGGGCACCGTATGAACAGACCCTGAGCTGGATTCAAGGGCGGGGCGCCCTCCGGGCCGATGACCCGGAACACCCTCAGGACAGTGAGCGAGTGATGGGCAATCTGGTGACTACGATTGCGACCATTTTGGATGATCCCGCCCGGGCGGGCCAAACAGGCGGCATCCACACCATGCTGGAAAAACTCGATCAGGCCCAGGCCGCCTGGCGGGACATCATGGTCGCCGTGGCCGGCACTCCTGACGGCGAGTATGTCACTCTGGGCAATCCGCCGGTGGGCATCATCCTCTGCACCTCCGAAGCGCGGGCGCGCTTCCATGACCTGGACCGCGACCTCCAGTCCCGGCTGGACGCCACCCGGGCCCAACTGCGGAGCCAGGGGGACCACCCCGAACTGCGCTTCGGCCGGGAGGTCATTCTCCTCCAGGACGAGATGGCCGTCGGCCAGGTCCAGCCCGTCAGACGATTGGGCCACGAGCCGATTGAGGGCGCGGGCCGGCTGTCCGACCAGGGCCAGCGGCTGATGGAGGGCGCCTACAGATACATCCAGGCCGATCTGGTTCAGCAACAAGTGTCCTATCTATCCCAGTTCAGCCTTGATGCCGCGCGCACCCGCTACACTGTGGCCGGTCAGGTTTTCAACGCGGCGCCGGCCGGGCCCCGCGGCAGCGAGGCTGGGCAGGCCATTAATAGGCTGGTGGAAAGCGCCGGCGATCCGCAGGAAGTGGCCACCTTCCTGAAATGCCTCGCCCACCAGGGCCTGATGGCCCCGGTGTCCGCCGCCCTGACCGGGCACGCCATGATGGTCACCGGCATGCCCATCGGCCCTTCCACGTTCCCAGGGGCGGCCTTCGGGATGTACGAGGTGCGCCGGGTCTCGCCTCCGCCCGACTCTCCCGGCCTGCACGTCTACCGCCTCACCGGCACCTACGACTCCCGGCTGTCCGGGGCGACCGGCGTCAGGGAACTTTCCGATGGGAGGCGTTACGATTTGGAAGGGAGCTATGTGCAGGCCAAAGCCTCGGTCTTGGTGACCTACAACCCGGAGACCAGGCAAACAAGCGTCGCGCTCGACGGCCCCCCGAGCTTCGAATACCGGCTGACCCCGGCCGGGCCGGAAGCGTAATAAAGGAAGGTGAAATCCATGCCCAAAACCCAAGCTGAAAACCTGCTCCGGGAACTGGCCGGCCGCACGGGCGGCCCGGTCGTCGAGCTGGATGCCGACGGGCTGGCCCGCCTGACCCTGGACGGCCAGCCCCTGTCCTTCTTCTTGGCCGAGGAGGCCGAAACATTGGCCGTCCTGGCCGCTCTGGGGGAACTGCCCGACCGGCCCGCTGATCGGCGGCGGCTGGCGGAGGACTTGCTGCGAGCCAACTGCAAGTGGACCGGAACCGACGGCGGGGCCTTCGGCCTCGACGAGGACAGCGGCCTGGTGTTTCTCCAAAAACGCTGGTTTCTGACGCCGCCGCCGACGCCCAGGGAGTTTTTGACCGGCCTGGCCCGTCTGCTCCACCTGGCCCGGTCCTGGCGGGAGCGCTTCGAGGCGGCCCCGGCGGAACCGGCGGCCATCCCCGAGTATGCTTTCAAAGTGTGAGGTCCATATGAGTTACCGTCATCAAGCGGACCGGCTCCTGGCCAGGCTGGCCGAGGAAATGCGCACCCCCGACCTTAAGCTCGACGCCCGTGGGGCTCTCGCGGCGCGTTTGAACAATACCCTTTTCAGCTTCCACTACGATGACCGGCTGGAAGCCCTGTTCATCCAGGCCGACGGCGGCCGGCTCGACCGCGCCGATCCCGAGCTCCAGGACCAGGCCCTGGAAAAGGCCCTGAAAGCCGGGTTCCTCTGGCAGGGCACGGCCGGAGGCGTCCTGGGCCTGGACCGGGACGGGTGCTTCAACCTGGCCTACCGCCTCGATTTCCCCCTGACCCGGCCCGGCGAGGATGAGCGCGATTATGAGGACACCTTATTGGAGCTTCTGCCGCAACTGGCCGGGGCGGCCGAGTGGGCCCGGGATCTGGGCGTTCCGATTCCGGCCGGCGATGACGACTAAGCTCCGGCCCGGAGGCGACTATGACTTCGAAAGTTGACGACCGTTCATCCACCCCGCCGCCGGCCCCGGGCCCGGCGGGCGTCGCCGCGCCCCCGGCGGCCTCTCCGGAAGACCGGGACCGTTTCCGGAAAATACTGGACCGGCCCGATTCCCGTGGGGGCTGCGGCCGGTCCGACTCCGGGGCGGGGCCAGGGCCCGACAGCCCGGCCGACTTGTTGGCCGACCGCTTTCAGAACCTGGTGATCTCGCGGAAGCCTGGTTCCGGCGAAGCCGGGGCCACGCCGAACCGGCCGGACGGGGATTTCGCCGGGCCGCCGGACGAATTCGCCGATCAGGCGGCCCTATCCGGCCAACCGGCGGGCCCCGCGTACCAGGCTTCGCCGGGCGGCGCTTTTCCGATCCCGGACGCGGGCCTGACCACGGCCTCCGGGGATATCGACGTCCTGGTGCGGAGCCTGGTCAGCCAACTGCTGGTTTCGGTTCCGGACGCGACCCAGAGTGAGGTACGGTTGACCCTGGGTCCGGACATCCTGCCGGCCACCACCATCAGGCTGCTCCGGGGGCCGGACAGCCTATTGCGGGTCGACGTCACCGCCGACCGGTTCGATTCCTTCCAGACTCTGGTGGGCGCCCAAAGCCAACTGCGGGAAGCGCTCGAAAAGATGGAAAACGGCGCGGTCCGCCTGACGATTTCCGGGGGTTACGCCCAGACCGGGGACGACGAGGGTTCCTCCCGGCGTTCCCGGGGGCAGTATCTGGGCGAGGCGGAGCAAAGCGGCCGGGAAGAGCGGCCGGATTCCGCCGGGCGCGGGCCCGGCCGATTCGATCCTGAGGCCGGGACGTGAGCATCGTTGCCTGGCCGCCTCCCCGGCTCGACCCGGACCTGGCTCTTCTGTGGCGGGCCATCGGGCTGACCGGGCCGTACGAGTTCCCCCTGGCCGATTTGCCCGCCCGCCTGGAACCGGTTCCGGCCGGGAGCGGACCCTGGCCGGCCCGGCTACGTTTCCACCTGGAGGCCGGCGGTTTCCTCTGGACCCTGGAACTGGGCGAACTGGAGCTTTTGGCCGGTCATCCGGGCCTGGCCGGGGCGGACCTGGCGGCTCTGCCTGAGCCGTTGCGCCTGGCGTCCCTGGATTGGCTTTTCCGGCCCCTGTGGTCCGGCCTGAGCGCCCGGCTGGCCACGGTGGTGCGGCCGGCGGCCGAGCCTGAAGAGAAACCAGGCGAGGGGGAGTGGCTGGAGCTGGTGCTGCGGCGATGGGCGCCCGAGGAGGAGGCCGGCCCGACCCCGGTGCGGTTGCGGCCGGCCGAGTCTCCGGCGGCCCGCTGGCTGGCCGAGGTTCTGCTGCAAACCCTGCCCCAACGCAACGCAGGGCCGAGCCCGGACCTTCTGGTGGCGGCGGCCCTGGTGGCCGGGCGGATGGCCGTGCCGGTGCGGCTGCTGGCCGGCCTGGCGGCGGGGGACATTTTTTTGCCGCCCGATTATCCGGCCGCCGAAGGGCGGCTGTGGCTAGACCTGCCCGGCGGGCGGCGGACGGTGCGGCTGGCCTTGGCCGACGGCCGGGCCCAAGTCCTGGACCTGTGCCTTTTGGAGGACTTTATGACCCTGAATCCGACCCCGACTGAGGAACCAGATATCGAGGAAAACCGCCCCGAGGCCGCGCCCGAGCCGGCCCCGGAGACCGCCGCTCCGACCGCCATGGACCCTCTGGCCGACCTGGAGGTGACCGTCAATTTCGAATTGGAGCGCAAACTCATGACCCTGGCCGAGATCGCGGCCCTGACCCCCGGCGCCGCCTTTCCTCTGGGGGTCGATCCCCTGGCCCCGGTGACCCTGACCACCGGCGGCCGGCCCATCGCCCGGGGGCGGCTGGTGGATATGGGGGGCGTCCTGGGGGTGCAGATCACGGCCGTATCCGGCGGAGTTGATCGTGGCTGACATCAATCCCCTTTATTTTATCGGGCTGATGGTCGTTCTGGGCCTCCTGCCCTTCTTTCTGATGATGGTCACCTCCTACGTCAAAATCGTGGTGGTCATGAGCCTGATCCGCAACGCCCTGGGGGTGCAGCAGGTGCCGCCGGCCATGGTCATGAACGGGCTGGCCATCATCATGACTCTCTTCATCATGGCCCCGGTGGGTTACGACACCCTGCGGCTGGTGAAAGAACAGACCCTGCCCGAGCGCCCCGGCCCGGCGGAAATCGTCGGCCTGGTCCTGGCGGCCGCGCCCCCCCTGGAATCCTACCTGCGCCGCAACACCGACCAGATGGTCTTGAAAAGCCTGATGAACACCGCCCAGCGCCTCTGGCCGCCCGAGTTTCACGAAAACATCCGGGAAAACAACTTCCTGGTGCTGGTCCCGGCCTTCGTTATCTCCGAACTGACCAAGGCTTTCAAGATCGGCTTTCTCCTGTATCTGCCGTTCATCGCCATCGACTTGATCATTTCCAACATTCTCCTGGCCATGGGCATGATGATGGTGTCGCCCATGACCATTTCCCTGCCGTTCAAGCTGATGCTGTTCGTCACCATCGACGGCTGGCTGAAAATCACCACGGGCCTGATGTACAGCTACGGCTGACCGCCGTCTCGCGGCTTTGAGGAGTTTTATCCATGCAACTGCAATTTTCAAGTGAAGGGCCGGTGCTCATCGTCGCCGTGGCGGGCCGTATGGACGCCCTGACCGTCAAGGAGTTCGAGACGGCGGCGGCGGAAGTGGAGGCCCGGGCTCCGGAGCGGCTGGTGGTGGACTTCACCGGGCTGCAATACATCAGCTCGGCCGGTCTGCGCCGGATATTGACCCTGGCCAAAGACTGCCAGGCGGCCGGCCGGACTTTGGGCTTCTGCGCCCTGAGCCCGGCGGTGAGCGACGTCTTTCGCATTTCCGGCCTCAATTCCGTGCTGCGGATTTTTCCGGACCGGGCTTCGGCCCTGGCCGGGCTCTGACCGGCCGAGAACCGCTGGAGGAAAAAGATGGAGCCCGTGGTTTTTATGGCCACCCTGAACGATCTGCCCCGGATAGAGGCCTATGTCCGAAAGCGTCTGCCGGAAGGGTTCGATGCCCTGGCCGACCAGGTGGCCCTGGCCCTGGAGGAAATTTTCGCCAATATCTGCCATTACGCTTATGAGGACCGGCCCGGGCGGGTGGAAACGCACTGTCGGCCGGTCAATTTCGACGGCCGGCTCCATTTCCAAATCCGCCTGCGGGACTGGGGGCCGCCTTTCGATCCCTTCCTGGGCGCGCCGCCGCCGGACTTGTCCAGCCCCCTGGCCGACCGCCGCGTAGGGGGCCTGGGGCTGCATCTGGTCCGCCAACTGACCGCCCATTATTGCTACGTTCGCGAGCAATCGGCCAACACCGTCGAATTGTATTTCGCCGGGCCGGCTGACGATGAACCGCGCCGGCCGGCTTGGGGGGAGCGGATATGAGGCCTCGGCTGTGCCTCTTTTGGGGACTGATCCTGATCTTGGGGAGCCCCGCCGCCCCGGCCCGGGCGGAAACGGCCGCGCCGACCGTCCTGGAAACGGCCAAACCGACGGTCCACCGGCCCCCGGCCGGGCGAAAATGGCGCGTCATCTATGTGGAGGGAGGCAATTTCAAGGAATATTGCCTCACTCTGGCCGGTCTGGCTCACGGCCTGGAACAGTTGGGGCTGATCGCCCACGGCCGGGTGCCCGTGGCTGAGGATTCCGAGGATGCCCGGCCGCTGTGGGAGTGGCTGGCGGCCAACGCCGGCGGCGACCGGCTGGAATTTCTGGCCGACGGGTACTACTCGGCCGGCTGGGACGAGGCCGAGCGGGCCCGGATCAAGTCGGCCGTGCTGGAACGGATTCGCGGCCGGGGCGACGTGGACCTGATCCTGACCGCCGGCACTTCGGCCGGGCAGGACCTGGCCACGGCGGAACACCGGATTCCGGTGATGGCCAACAGCGTCACCTCGCCGGTGGCCAGCGGCATCAGCCGCACCAATCAGGATTCCGGGCTGGACCACGTCCACGTCCAGGTGGATGCGGACCGGCTGGAGCGGCAGGTGCGCATTTTTTACGACCTGTTCAAGTTCCAGCGCCTGGGCGTGCCCCTGGATTCCAGCCCCCAGGGGCGGGCGGCCCTGGGCCAGAGCCTCCTGGAGGGCATGGCCCGGGAGTTGAATTTCACTCTGGTACCCTGCATGCGGGATCTGGAAATATCCGACGCCGAACTGAGCGTCCGCAACCTCCGGGAATGCCTGGAAATACTGGTCCGCGACAGCGACGCCGTTTTTCTGACCTTCAACAACGGCATGCGGCCCGAGCATATGGCCGAACTGCTGGCCCCCCTCATCAAATACAAGCGCCCCAGCTTTTCCCAGAGTGGGCCGGACGAAACCGCCCTGGGGGTGCTGGTGAGCTTAGGGCAGGACAACTACGAAGCCGCCGGCCTGTTCGAGGCCCGGGCGCTCCAGGAGATCGTCGACGGTCGGAAGCCCCGGGAAGTGAATCAGATTTTCGATTCGCCCCTGACCCTGGCCGTCAATCTGGCCATGGCCCGGGCCATCGGCTGGAACCCGCCTTTCGAAGTGTTGGTGACGGCGGATGAACTTTATCAAACCCTGGCCCGGGAAGCGGACCCCCGCTCCGGCCGATGAACGGACGATACTGATGCGACGCTGGTGCTGTCTCCTGCTTATAGTATTTTTAACCGCCCCGGCAACGGCCCTGGGCGCCGGGGAGGGCGCGCCGGGGCCGGGCTTGATGGCTTTCTCGCCGGAAAAACCGGCCCCCGTTCCGGCTCGGCCCTGGCGGGTCATCTATGTCGAAGGCGGCCCCTACCGGGACTACCACCTGACCCTGGCCGGTTTGGCCCGGGGCTTGAAAACTCTGGGGCTGATCGACCGGGGCGAGGTTCCGGTGGTTCGGGGATCCGAAGACACCACGGAAGTGTGGAACTGGCTGGCGGAGAACGCCGGCGGGCCGTACCTGAAATTCCTGCCCGACGGCCACTATTCCGCCGGCTGGGACGAAACCCGGCGCGCGGCCATCAAGAGGGAAGTGTTGGCGCGCCTGGCCCGGGGGGAGGTGGACCTCATCCTGGCCTTCGGCACTTCGGCCGGCGAGGACCTGGCCACGAACGAGCACCGGACCACGGTCCTGTCCGTCAGCGTCACCGACCCGGTGGCCGCCGGCCTCACCCGGAGTGAAGGGGATTCGGGTCTGGACCACGTCCATGTCCAGGTGGAAGTCGGCAAGATCGAGCGTCAGCTGACCATGTTTCACAAGCTCTTCCGCTTCCAGCGCCTGGGCGTGCCCTATGACTCCTCCCCCGGCGGCCAGAAGACCTTGGGCGTCCGGACCATTGAACAGGTGGCCCGGGAGCGAGGTTTTGAAATCGTCCCCTGTCTCGCCGAACTGGAAATACCGGACCGGGAGGAAAGTTTCCAGAACCTGCTCGGCTGCCTGGAATTCCTCAGCCGGCGCAGCGAGGCCGTCTACCTGACGGTCAACAACGGCATGCAGGCCGACCGGATGGACCGCCTCCTGGCCCCGTTGATCAAAGCGGGGCTCCCGACCTTTTCCCAGAACGGCCCGGCGGAGACCCGGCTGGGGGTGCTGATGAGCCTGGCCGAAGACGATTTCGCCCGGTCGGGCCTGTTCGAGGCCGAGGTCGTCCGGGAGCTTCTGCGGGGCCGGAAACCCCGGGAAATTTCCCAGATATATGTGGCCCCCCTGACCCTGGCTCTCAATTTGAAAATGGCCCTGGCCATCGGCTGGAACCCGCCCTTCGAGGTGCTGGCCGCCGTGGATGAACTGTATGACCAGATCATGGGGCAGGAGTGACCCATGGCGTCCCGGGGCGAACTCTTCCGGTCCTGGCCTTTCTGGGCGGCGATGGGGCTGCTTCTGGCCAGCCAGGCGGTCTACCTGGGGCTGAGCCTGTCGGCCCTGCAAAAGATTCACCTCGAATCCCGCCAGGCGGTGGAGAAAATTTTGCTGGACGATATGGCCTGGCGGCTCGGCTATACGGTCCGGACCGGCCGGGACCTCCACCGTTACCCCCGGCTGGACGAGGAAATGACCCGTATCCTGCATTTGTCGCGGGCCGAGTATTTTTTTATCGCCGATACCCGGGGGCAAGTGCTGGCCGGTCGGGCGCCGGAGGCTTTTTCCCTTCCGGCGAACGCGGCGGCCGATCCTGAATCCACCTTTAAATTCAAAGTTGACCGCCGGATGTGGCAGGGCCGGGCGATTATCGGCCGGGGCGGGGAGCCGGCCGGCTATGTTTTCCTGAATTCCGACAGCCCGGACCAAAGCCAAGAAGCCCGGCGGATGTTTCGGGAGCGGCGGGGCGGCTTTCTGTTGATCGCGGCTTTTTCCGTAATTCTGCTGGCCTCGGTCCTGTTCTGGAATCGCGGGCGCCTCGCGGCGGGAACCCCCAGCCGCCCGAAGATGTACGGCCTGTTTCTGGGCCCCTTTCTGCTGGCCCAGCTTTTATTCCACACCCTGGGCCAGGGGGGGGATTTGGCCGACTTGTATCGGCGGCAGAACCAGGAAGTGGCCGCCCAGCTGGCCCGGAGCCTGGCCCTGGATTTGGAAAGAATTCTGGACAAAAACGTGCCTCTGGACGCCATTCCCGGCCTGGACCGCCACCTGGAAGGGTTGCGGCGGGGCGTGCCCCTGGTGGCGGCCATCGCCGTTTACGATCGGCCGGGGCGTCTGGCGGCCGAGGCCGGGCGGGCGGAAGAGAGCGCGCCCGGAGCGCCGGCGGTGAGCAGCCCTCTGGAGATCAAGGGCTTTCCGGCGGGCCGGGTGGAGATCCGCCTGTCGGAGCGGGTCATCCGCGCCGGCTGGGTTCGGCTGATCCTGGACAATTTGACCATGACCCTGGTGGCCGGCCTGATACTGCTGGAACTGGCCCGGCTCATCATTCTCCAGCTCCGGCCGGGCTCCGGGGGGGGCTGGCCCGGCCGGGAGAGGGGTGAGGCGCCAACGGCCGGGCCGGTTGCGGCGGCCGCCAGGGCCCCGGGCGAGAGCCGCGCGCCGCCATCCGGCGGGGCGGAAGTGATGCGCCCGATGATTTTTGTGGCCGTTTTCGCCCTGGACATGTCCATAAGCTTCATCCCTTTGAAAATGGCCGCCCTGAATCCGGAAGCGGCCGGCCTTTCGCCGGAATTGCTCCTGAGTTTGCCCGTCTCCGCTGAAATGGCCCTGGCCGGCCTGGTCATGATCAGCGGGGCTTTTTGGGCCGACCGCCTGGGCGGCTGGCGGCCGCTGTTTCTGGCCGGGACCTTCCTGGCCGCCGGGGGTTATGTTCTGAGCGCCCTGGCCGCTTCGCCCGGGGTCTACATCCTGGCCCGGAGCCTGGCCGGGATGGGCTACGGGGCCATGAACTTCGCTTCCCAGATTTTTGTGGTCGACCGCGTGCCGCCCAACCGGCGGGGGGAGGCCCTGGCCGACCTTTTCGCCGGATTTTTCTCCGGCGGCCTGTGCGGCTGCGCGGCCGGGGGGCTGTTGGCCGACCGCCTGGGCTTCAGCCCGGTCTTCTTGGCTTCGGCGGGGATTTTCATCGCCCTGGGCGGGGTGATTTCCCTGTTGCCTCAGACCGCCGCACCGACGTTCCCGTCAACCGCGAAACCAGGCCCGGCGTCCGGCCGTCGCGCCCTGCTCCAATTTCTCCGCGCCCGGCCGATCTGGAATTTAGGCCTTTTGAGCGTCCTGCCGGCGGCCATGGCTCTGGTGGGCCTGGTCAACTATTACCTGCCGATCCACCTCTCCAGCCTGGGGGCCGGTCCGGCGGTCATCAGCCAGTTGAACGTGCTGTTTTCCATCTTGGTGGTGGTGCTGGGTCCCCGCCTGGGCCGAGGCCTGGACGGCAGCCGGCGGCCGTATCTCTATCTGGTGCTGGCCGGTCTCCTGGCCGTGGCGGCCTTCCCGCCCTTCCTGGTCTGGCCGACGGCGTTCGGCGCGGTGGTCGGGATGGTCTGCCTGGGGCTGTCCAACGCCATCAGCGAAAACGGGCAACCGGCCTATCTGCTGGGGCGGCCGGAAACCGGCCTGGTGGGTTCCAACCAGGCCCTGAGCGCCTATAACGCCGTATCGCGGCTGGGGCAGGTGAGCGGCCCGATGGTGCTGGCCGCCGCCGTCGGTTGGCGGGGCCTGCCCGGGCTGGTCTGGGTGGCCGGGCTGCTGCTGGCCCTGACCCTTTTGTTTTGGATCCTGGCCTCCAAGGCCGCTCCGCCGGAGTAAAACATGTCCCCCATTCTGGACCAACTGCAAGCCCGCCTGCCCGGCGCCTGCCGCTATTTTCAGGAATATGGCGAACAGAGTTTAGTGGAACTCAGCCGGGCCTTCCACCTCCCGGGGCCGCCGCCTTCGCCGACCCTGCGGGCGGCGGTCGCCCGCCGGACGTATGATCTGTACGGCCCGGACCTGGCCGCCCGGGTCGAGGCCGGGCTGGCCCGGGGGCAGCCGGCCCTGACCGCCCACCATCACGGGCTGGACACCCACCCGGAAATGGTCCAGGGGGGCCTCCTGTTCGCCCTGGCCGATATCCTCCCCGGCGCGGAAAATTGGGGACCATTGAGTTCCGGCCCGGCCGAGCCGCCCGGACCTCACCCCAGGTCCGGCGAAGTCCGGCCTTCCCCAAGCCCGGAGCCGCCGCCGACGCTTATCCTGGCCTGCGGCACGGTGTCCCTGCGCAGCCCCACCGGGCCGGGCGGCCTGATGCTGGGTCGGCGGGGAGCGGACGGCCGCCTGATCCGGGCGCATCTCTTTCCCCGCTCGCTCGATGCCTGTCAGGTCGGCCTGGCTCCGCCCCTCACTAGCGACCAGATGGATGATTTCCGCGATCGCCTGAAAACCATGCCCCTGTTGACCTGGGAGCGGGAGGCCGTATCCGGCCTCCTGGATCACTTTCTCCTTCACCCTGATTTTTTGACGCGGCCCGATTTTATCGCCCAAGCGGCCTGGTTCAACTCGGCCGTCTGGGCGGCCCGGCTGCCAGGAGGACCGCCCCTCGTTTTCCTGGAGCTGGAATCCGTGGTGGGCGACTGCCTGAAGGCCGACTTGCAGCGGCCGGATTCTCCGGTCCACCGGCTGCTGACCGATAAAAAAATCCGCGGCCGGCTCTTGTCGGCTTTGGCCGGCCGGGTAGGCTGCTGGTCCCCCCGGCTGCTGGACCAAGGCCTGGACCCCGCGCTCCTGGCCGACAGCGCCCAGCCCTGGGGCACGGTGCTTTTCTGGGAAACGGATCGACGGGGCCGCCGGCAGTCCCTGGCTCTGGGCCGGGAAGGGGGGCGGACGGTACTGCGAGGGGGCTCCTCGGTCTGGCCGCTGACTCCCGAGTCCCTGGCCACGGGTCTGACCGAGCGCCGCCTCCAGCCCGGCCTGTTCCTGGTCTATCTGATCCTGGCCTGGCACCGGCTGCGAACCTTCGGGGGAATTTTCATGGTGGATTATCTGCCGGCCATGCTGAGGATCGCCGAGGAATTGTTGGAGACCTCTCTGGGCGCCGGCCAACTCGGGGACGAAGCCGGCCGGCTGGCGGCCGGTCCCCAGGCCCTACGGCTGGCGGTGACCGAAAACGGCGTTCGGCGGCCGCAATCCATGGGCGCGGTGGTACTGTCGGCCGTCGGCCCCCTGACCGCCGACCGCCTGGAATTCCTGGGCCGGACCAGGCTTCGAGACCTGTGGCCTTTCACCGCTGGCGAATGGTATCAGGAGGAAATTCCCCCGGCCCGCCGGGCCCCGGGCTGGCCGGAGGAGGTGGCCAGGCTGCGGCAATCCGGCGGCGGCCTGGAGTTTGAGTTGTAAGCTATGGAGGCGGGATTCTGTCTTATTGCAAGTTAGATCGACAAAGTGTTGTCCTGGACGTTGAAGGTGTCCGCAAAAAGGCGGCCAAACCAAGGCTAGATAGTCATTGAGATGGGGATCGAAAACATCTGACCGCCAGCGGTCCACCGGCCTCAGAAGCTTGGCTTGCGGGATATTCTGGCCAGTGAAACAGCATCCAGCTTCAAAGGCACCGACCTCAAATACCAGATCGACGGCAAAGGCACCATCATATTTACCTTGCCGGATGGGGCTACAATCCGCGACAACGGCCGGGAGATCACTTTCAGCGCTCACAATGTGATGGCTGGTAAACTGGCCGCAAAACTGGCCCAGGCGCGTTGGAGGCGTTCCGTATCTACTCAAGGCAATACTTTTTCAAATGAGTGGGGCAACCAACCACAGAACCAGCACGAGGCGGCGAGGCCGACAAAAGGTATGGAGAGGTGAGGCCTATTAGGATTGGGTCAAAAAGAAAACCAGGTTGTTTCCGTCTTCCAGTACCGCCTGATGTAAATCCTGTCATTCCTTGGTCGGCCGATGGCCGGTAAAAGGGAGAACCGCCGTAAAGTGGATATTTTCGGGAATATACGCAGCGTCTTTCAGTTCATAAAACATTGAGGCGGCTATGAGATCGAACCCGCCGGCCATGCCTACCATGAACTTCTCATAGCCGTCACCAATGGAATTGAGTATGGCTTCTCTGGTGACCTTCAGCAGCCGAATATATTCTGGTGATCCCTCAGTCAAAGGAAATCTGAATTTTTCCGGCCGGTGGCCGCTGAAACAGACGGTTTTGTGCGGATTCATCCCGTTCTTTTTCATTGCTGATGAAGGACAATTTCAGGACTATAAGTCCTAAGAATTTATCCGTAAATAATATTAATTTCGCATTTAATATTTCGGAAGGCGATAATAGCCGCAGCCAGATGATGCAAGGCCATGAAAGAAGAGACCTTCTTTTCGTAGCGCACCAACAGCTTTCTGAATTTGTTAAACCAGCCATGTGCCACTTCGACGACCCAGCGCCTGGCTTTCTTTAAAGGATTGGCTTTGATTTCTTTAGCTTCCTGGCCACGGCCTTTGACATGTGGAATGTAACCATGTGAAACCATAATCTTTTCCGCTTCAGCGCTCGAATATCCTTTGTCGGCGCATAGATGCTTTGATCGTCTTTTCGGTGGTTTGGGGCGCTTCACAACTATAGATTCCAGAACTTGTCCAACCTGGGTCACGTCATGACGGTTAGCTCCGGTAACGACGATTGACAGCGGGACGCCACGCCCGTCCACTAACAAGTGTCGCTTGCTTCCTTTTTTTTCCTCTGTCGGTCGGATTCGGACCAACTTCTTCCTGGGCCATCGGGGCTTTCATCATTGCCCCGTCAATACTCTGCCAACGCCAGGCTATTCCCTCCATTTCATCATATTCCGCTAAACCTTGTCGCCACAAAGCTTCAAAGAAACCAGCTTTCTCCCAGTCCATAAAGTATTGATGAATGGAGCTTGAACTGCCAAAGCGTTCCGACGGCAGCGCTTTCCACTGGCAGCCGGTCCTGAGCACATAAACTATCGCTTCAAATACAAGCCGTGAGGATTTCTTTCTTTGACAGCCTGCATCTGGCTCTGGCGGAAAATTACCGCCAGGACGTCCTGTTGACCACGGACGATGGTTTCATCAAAACAGCGGCCAGATTTGCAGTCGGTGTTCCGGGCAAAAACCCTGTCGTTTGGCTGATGGAGGAAATACGAAATGAACACTAATTCCACCGCCGATTATCGTAATCCCGGGCTAGTGCCTAATTGCGTAAATTGCTAACAAATGATAGAATGGCGGCATTGTGGAGGATGCCGATGTCACGCGCAGGTCAAAAGGTTCAATGCACAGACCAAGAGAAGGAAACGTTGAAGGCGTGGAGCGCCAGTGGGC
>JAVBLB010000146.1:0-19602 GCA_031553735.1 Candidatus Adiutrix sp. | reverse complement strand
TTGGCTGGCACAATTCAGAAGAAGGTCTATTGTGGTTACAAAGTCCCTGGAAAGCCTGCATCGTGCTTTGGCTCTTTTCGCCAGATTCCGCATCAACGGCGACATCTGTGAATTAACAGCGTTATTTAGGTAAAACTTTCGAGCGTCTTGCTATCTTGACAGGCCGCGCGATTTGACGCAGAATACATAATTCATATTAATATACTGATGGAGCGATTCAGGTAAAACGCGATGGCCCTGATTGAGATACAAGCGTTGACCAAGGTGTACGGCCGGGACGGCCAGAGCGTGGAAGCTCTGCGCGGCGTGGACCTGTCGGTCACGGCCGGGGAAATCTTCGGCGTCATCGGTCTTTCCGGCGCCGGGAAGAGCACCCTGATCCGCTGTCTCAACCGCCTGGAAACGCCCACATCCGGCCGGGTGGTCGTCGACGGACGCGACCTGGTCACCCTGACGGAGAAGCAGCTGCGGGAAGCCCGCCAGGAAATGGGCATGATCTTCCAGCACTTCAATCTCCTGTCCGCCCGCACCGTGGCCGGGAACGTGGCCTTTCCCATGGAGATCGCCGGCCGGCCCCGTTCCGAGATCAAGCCCCGGGTGGCGGAACTTCTGGATCTGGTGGGGCTCGCCGACAAGGCCCGGGCCTACCCGGCCCAACTGTCCGGCGGGCAGAAGCAGCGGGTGGGCATCGCCCGGGCCCTGGCCAATCACCCTAAAATTTTGCTGTGCGACGAGGCCACCAGCGCCCTGGACCCCCAGACCACCCGGTCCATCCTGGCCCTGATTCAGGACGTCAAGACCCGGCTGGGGCTCACCGTGGTGCTCATCACCCACGAAATGAAAGTCATCACCGAAATCTGCAACCGGGTGGCGGTGATGGAAAACGGGCTGATCGTGGAATCCGGCCCGGTGGTCGAGGTTTTCACCCGGCCCCGGCAGCCGGTCACCAAGTCTTTTGTGGAAGCGGCCATCAGCAGCGAGGACACCTCGCGAGCCTGGGGCTACCGGCCCCGGGGCACCCTGGTGCGAATCATGTTCATCGGCCGGGCGGCCGGGGAGCCAGTCATCTCCAGCCTGGTCCGGCGTTTCCAGGTGGAGGCCAACATCCTGCAGGGCGATATCGGGCATCTCCAGGGCCAACCCTTCGGCATCATGCTGATCGACCTGATCGGCGAGGACGACGAACGCCGCCGGGCCCTGGAATATCTCAAATCGCTGAATCTGCCCGTGGAGGTTCTGAACGATGTTCACCACCACTAACCTTTGGCCGATGCTGTGGACGGCCTCGCTGGAGACGCTGTACATGGTCTCCCTGGCCACGGTGATGACCGTGCTCCTGGGGGTGCCCCTGGGAGTGGTGCTGGTGGTGACCCGGCCGGGACATATCCTGGAAAACAAGTGGTTTTACCGGATTCTGGGCCTGGTGGTCAACTTCGTCCGTTCCATCCCTTTCCCCATCTTCATCGTTTTCATCATCCCCCTGACCCGGGCCCTGGTGGGCACCAGCATCGGGCCCACCGCGGTCATCGTGCCTCTGGCTCTGGCGGCTATCGTCTTCATGGCCCGCCTGGCCGAATCGGCCCTCCTGGAAGTGCCGGGCGGGGTCATCGAGGCCGCCCAGGCGGCCGGGGCCAGCCGCTGGCAGATCATCTGGCACGTGCTGTTGCCCGAAGCCCGTTCAGGCCTGATTCTGGCCGTGACCATCCTGGTCATCACCCTCATCGGCTATTCGGCCATGGCCGGGGCGGTGGGCGGCGGCGGCCTGGGGGATTTGGGCATCCGCTACGGCTATCAGCGCTATCAATCGGATGTGATGTGGGTCTGCGTCATCCTGCTGTCGATCGTGGTCCAGGCCATTCAGAACTACGGCGAAAACCTGGCCCGGAAATTCAACCGCCGTTAACTCCAAAGGAGGTTCGCCATGAAGAACATCATCACCATTTTGGCCGGGCTGGCCCTGACCATTCTGCTGGCCGGCCCGGCCGCGGCCCAGGACAAAATCAAGGTAGGCACCACCGCCGGGGCCGATGTGGAGATCCTGGAAAAAGCCCGCGACGTGGCCGCCAAGAACGGCCTGACCGTGGAAATCATTGAATTCAGCGACTATGTGCGCCCCAACCTGGCCCTGGCCGACGGCGAAGTGGACCTCAATTCTTTCCAGCATCAGCCCTATCTCGATTCTTTCAACAAAGAACGGAGCCTGAACCTGGTCAGCATCGGCACGACCTACGTCTCGCCCATCGGTTTTTTTTCCAAGAAAATCAAATCGCTGGATGAACTGAAAAAAGGCGACAGCATCGCCATTCCCAACGACCCCACCAACGGCGGCCGGGCTCTGCTGCTGCTGCAGAAGGCCGGGTTCATCAAGCTGAAAGAGGGCTCGGGCCTGACCGCCACGCCTTTCGACATCGCGGAAAATAAGCTGAACCTGAAGATCGTGGAGCTTGACGCCGCCCAGACCCCCCGGGCCCTGGACGACGTGGCCGCCTCGGCCATCAACAACACCTTCGCCATCCCGGCCGGCCTGAACCCCCTGCGCGACGCCATCTATCTGGAAGACGCCGACTCCCCGTACGTCAACGTCATTGTGGCCCGCCCGGAAACCAAGGACAATCCGCTCTACAAAAAATTCGTCCAGGCTTACCAGTCTCAGGAAGTGGCCGATTTCATCATCACCCGCTTCGAGGGCGCGACTCTCCCGGCCTTCGATTACGACAAGAAGTAACCGCCTTCAGGCGCTTTCAACGCAAAAGCCGCGATTCCCTCCGGGGAATCGCGGCTTTTTGGCATTGTCCGGGAGAGGCCGGGAGTACCGGCCTTACCGGACGCGGAAAGCGTCCGCGCGCTCCTGGGCGTTGGCCCGCAGGTCGTAGTAATAAAAAGCGTAATCGCCGCCGGGGTAGGCGCCCTTGGGGAAGAGATCGCTGCCGTATTCCCCGGAGCCGGCGGTGGAGCATTCCACCACGCCCCGCCGGAGCCGGACCCGGGCGTCGGCGAAATGCTCCACGTGTTCCTCGCCGCCGAAAACGGCCAGGTCGGCCCCCAGGCTCTTGTCGGCCTTGGCCGGCACCTCGGAGCGAAGCCAGTTGACGGGATTGATGGCCACCGCGCGGGGCAGCACGGTCGGGCTGGCGGCGGTCAGGCCCGGGGCCTCGGTGTTGTAGGAAATGATGACCCCGACGTCGTTGCGTCGCTCGGCGAATTTCAGGTGCGGGTTGGCCGCCAGGTAGTCGCCGGTCACCGAATAGCCCAGGGCATAGGCGGCCACCATGAGGCGTTGGGCCTCCGGGTGGGCCTTGAAATAGTCGGCGAGGATGCCGGTCAGCAGCGCGGCCGAGCCCTGGCCGTGGGCGGCCAGAATGAAAGGCCGGCCCTGGTTGCGGTTCTTCATATAGTAATCGAAGGCGGCTGCCGCGTCGGCCGCCGAAACCGCCAGGCGGCCGGCCCGGTCTTCGGCGTCCAGGCCCAGAAAGATGGTGGAATTGACCTGGCGATAGTAGGGGGCGAAGAGGTTGCCGACGGGCTCGAAGGCCCCGGCCTGCCGGCGAACGCTTTCCTGGGCCTTCTGCCGCAAGCCGGGATCGCTTACGGCGCAGACGCCCCCGCCCTGTCCGGCCCGGGAACAGGCGCCGGTGTAGAGGAAGAAGACATCCACCGAACGGTCGGCGGAAGCGGGCCGGGATATCCAGTTGTCCGCCTGGCTGTAATCGACCGCGGAAGAAAGAGGCAGCGCCGCCGGCACGGGAGCGGCGGACGGGAACGGTTCAACCGGGGCCGCCGGCGCCACCACGGGCGGGGGCGGCGGAGTCTCCACCACGGCCGAGGGATAGGTTTCGATGGCCGGTGCCACAGCCGGGGGCGGCGGAGTCTCCGCCACGGCCGAGGGGTAGGTTTCGATCATCGGCGGGGGAGACGCCGGCTCCTGATAGACGCCGGCTTCGGGGGACCGACCCAGGCCGCTGGAAGCCGGCTGATCGTGACCGCCCGTCGGGGCTCCCGCATCGGGGGCGTCGGAGCCGTAGGGAGCCAGGCGGCCGTCATCAGCGGCGACGGAATAATCATCTTCCGCCGGAGGAGGAGCGGTCGTCTTTTGATTTTGAGGAGCGGCTGTTTTCTTCGAAGCCGGCTTCTTCTTCGTTGCCGGGCTTTTGATGAAATCCTCCGAAGGGTCGAAGCTGTTGAAGCTGCCGTAGCTCAAATCGTCGTCGTCGTCCTGCGCCAGAACCACCGGCGCCCCATAGCCCGACAGGATTATCCCCATGGCCAGACCGGCCAGAATCATCGCCCACGTTTTCACAGTCAATCCTCCCGATGTCGGAACCCGACTCCCGGCGAATGGGACGAAAAGTGCGAAGGTAAAGTCGTCAGGTAATCGTCCCGCATAGAATAAGCCAGTAGATATTGTCAGTGGCCGTGCGGTCGCGCGGGCCGGTAAAACTTCTCCGGTTGGCCGCTGCCCAACCGCGCCGCCGGCGACGGCCCTGACTTCCGAAACTTCGCGTCGGCGACGCGGTCGGGGCCCACGCGGCCTCCCTCCGAAGTATTACCGGCCCGCGCTCCCTGGTGGGGGAAGCTGGCGCGGCTGGCGGAAGAAGGGCCGCGACGGGATGAATTTCACCAGGCGCGAAGCGCCCGCCATCTCGCTGAGCCGGATGGCGAAGAATGTAAAAAAAATGCGTCGGCTAAATAGCCATTCCCTTCCAAAGGGCGCTTCAGCGCCCGCCCCGCCCTGCAGACTACCCCGCTGGTCCCGCCGACCAGATGTTGCGGCTTCAACCGCCCGGCGAAGCGGGTGCGGAGAATACGCGCCAGCATCCGGATGTGCCTCCCAGGGGGCGCTTCAGCGCCCGCCCGCCCCGCCCTGTGGATGGCCCCGATGGTCCCGGCCGACCAAACGTTGCGGCCTCAGCCGCCCAGCGAAGCGGGTGCGGGGAGGATGCGCCAGCATCCGGCGGGTCCAGGGCTCAGCCCTGGTGGCTATTCCCATTCGATGGTGCTGGGGGGTTTGGAGGAGATGTCGTAGACCACCCGGTTGACGCCGCCGACCTCGTTGATGATGCGGCGGGAGAGAGTCTCCAGGAAATCATAGGGCAGACGGGCCCAGTCGGCGGTCATGGCGTCGACGCTGTTGACGGCCCGCAGGGCGACCACGTTTTCATAGGTCCGGCCGTCGCCCATTACCCCCACGGTCTTGAGGGGCAGGAGCACGGCGAAGCCCTGCCAGATCTTCCGATACCAGCCGCTGGCCTTGAGCTCCTCCTGGACGATGGCGTCGGCCCGGCGCAGAATGGCCAGCCGCTCGCGGTCCACGGCGCCGATGACCCGGATGGCCAGGCCGGGGCCGGGGAAGGGCTGCCGCCAGATGAACTCCTCCGGCAGGCCCAGTTCGACGCCCACCCGCCGAACCTCGTCCTTGAACAGTTCCCGCAGGGGCTCCACCAGGGACAGATTCATCTTTTCCGGCAGGCCGCCGACGTTGTGGTGGCTCTTGATCATGACCGAGGGCCCCAAGGGCGAAACGGACTCGATGACGTCAGGATAGATGGTGCCCTGGGCCAGGAAATCCACCCGGCCCAGCTTGACGGCCTCGGCCTCGAAAACTTCGATGAAGGTGCGGCCGATGATCTTGCGCTTTTCCTCCGGGTCTTCGACGCCGGCCAGGCGGTCGAGGAAGAGGTCGGAGGCGTCGACCACGGTGAGGTTGAGGTTGTTGCGCCGGGCGATGTGGCTCACGTCCTCCACCTCGCCCTGGCGCAGAAGGCCGTGATCGACGAAGATGCAATGCAGGTTGGCCCCGACAGCCCGGTTCAAAAGCACGGCCACCACGGTGGAGTCGACCCCGCCCGACAGGGCGCAGATGACCTGGCCGCCGCCGACCTGGGCCTTCATTTCGGCCAGGGAGTGCTCGATGAAGGAGGCCATGTTCCAATCGGCCGTAAGGCCGGCCAGGGCCAGGAAATTTTTGAGGAGCTGTTCCCCGATCTCGGTGTGGTGCACTTCGGGATGGAACTGGACGCCGTAGATGCGCCGGGCGTCGTCGGCCATGACCGCCAGGTCCACGGTGCTGGTCCGGGCCGGGGCGGTGAATGCCGGCGGCAGGGCGTCCACCTTGTCGCCGTGGGACATCCAGACCCGGGAGGACGAGGGCAGGCCGGCCAGGAGGCGGCACTGGGCATCGGTGATCTCGAGATCGGCCGGGCCGTATTCGCGGTCCGTGGAGCGGGCCAGGCGGCCGCCCAGGGTGTGGGCCAGAAGCTGCATGCCGTAGCAGATGCCTAAAACGGGCACCCCCAGTTCCAGAACGGCCGGATTCAGGGCGGGCGCGCCCTCGTCGGTCACGCTGGCCGGGCCGCCGGAGAGGATCACCGCCCCGGGGTCGCGTCCCTTGATTTCCCCGGCCTTGGCCCAGGAGGGCAAAATTTCGGAATAGACTCCGGCTTCCCGCACCCGCCGGGCGATCAGCTGGGTCACCTGGGAACCGTAATCCAGTATCAGCACTTTATTTTGAGGCATCCATCCACTCCCGTTAGTTAAAAACACCGGTTTCGAACCGCCCCGGAAAGACCGTTCGAAATCCGCAACTTGATTTTCCCGCCGCCATCAGTTAGTATTAACCGCGTGATGTAGCTAGGGAAATAGCGCCTTTGTCGACGTTGTCTTGAGGTATCATAATAAAAAAATCGAATAAAATCAAGCGGCGTTCGGCCCAACTCACCATCGGGATGGGGGTGATGGAGCCTTGCGTCCCGGCCGGCCCAATCCGTCCATGACGCGGTTGCGGCGGCGCATGGTCCTTCGGGGCAGGGAAAGGAACGAAACGATGAAGGAAGTTCTGGATTTTCTGCGGGCCAGCAAGGTCTTCTACATGGCCACGGTCAAGGGGAACGAGCCGAAAGTGCGGCCGCTGGGCTTCGTCATGGAGTACGAAGGGCGGCTGTATTTCGGGGTCGGCCGGCAGAAGGAAGTGTTCAAGCAGATGGAGGCCAACCCCAAGGTGGAGATGACGGCGGTCAGCCCGGACGCCGGCCGGTGGATCCGGCTGCACGGAGAGGCCGTTTTCGACGACCGGCCGGAACTCTTTACGGAAGCGGTCAAAACCCTCCCGATGCTGAAGGACCTGTACAGCGACCCCAACGGGCCGCGCCTGGGGATCTTTTATCTGAAGGGGGCCGAGGCCGTCTTCTCTGACATGCAGGGCAACGTCAGAACCGTGGCCTGCTGAGCGCCGCCCCGAGGCAGTAGTTCTCAAAGTAGAAGAAATGGGGCTCTGCCCCAAACCCCGCCAGGGGGAATTTCCCCCTGGACCCCCACCGAAACCGCCCCAAAGCGGGCGGTTTCGGAAGGGTCAGGGATGACAATTGCCTCTTGGCAGGAATGGAACAGGAACCGCACTTCTACTTTGAGAATTGCTGGCCCCGACCGCATTTCGCCCGGCCGTCTTCGGACGACCGGGTTTTTTATTTGCCCACCCGCCAGACTCCGGCCATGACCAGCAGCATGCCGGCCAACTGGATGAGGGTCAGCCGCTCGTCCAGCAGCACCACGCCCATGCCCAGGGTCAGCACCGGGCCGATCATGCTGATCAGGGCCGCCCGGGAGGCCCCGATGCGGACGATGCCGGCGGTCAGGGCGTAAATGGGCAGCACCGTGGAAAAGACGCCCATCACCGCCCCGTTGATCAGCACCGGCCCGGGCAGCCGGAGCAGGGCGGCCGCATCCCGGGTCAGCAGATAATGGGCGATGACGCTGAGGCAGGCGATGCACATCACCAGGGAGGTGAAGCGCGTGGGGTCGATGTCTTTCAGCAGCCGGTCCACCCCGACCAGGTAGCAGGCGTAGACCAGGGCCGCACCGAAGATTAAGAGGGCGCCCAGCCACAAGTCGGAGGATTCGCCCCCCAAAGCCGGCAGGACCATCAGGATGATGCCGCCGTAACACAGCCCCAGGGCCAGCCAGGTATACCCGCGAATGTGCTGGCGGTTCAACAGGGAGTTGATGAGCACCACCAGGGTGGGATAGAGGAAGAGAATCATCCGGCCCAGGCTGGCGTCGATGTAGACCAGGCCGGTGAAGTCCAGAAGGGCCGACAGGTAGTAGCCCGAGACGCCCAGCACGACCGCCCAGAGCCACTGGCGGCCGGTGAGGCCCAAAACAAGGCCGGAGGCGCTTGAACCCGCGTCCCGTCCGCCACCCCGGCCACCGCCTCGGCCACCACCTCGACGGCCGCCCCGGCCACCACCCTGGCCGCCGCCCGTCCGCGGCGCGGCTCCGTCGGCGTCCGCCTTCCCCGGGGCCCGGCGATTCCGGCTGAGATCCCAGATCAGGATGCCGGCGAAGATGGCCCCGGCAAAGGTCATGCGGATGGTCAGGATGGTGACGGCGTCCACCCCGTAGCGATAGGCCAGCTTGGCCAGCACGGTCTTGGAAGAAAAGGCGAAGGCCGAAACCACCGTCAGCAGAAAGCCCGCCCGCTCTTGAGTCATCAACATTATCCACCACCGGGCCCCAAAGGGGCGAAAGGCAATATCAATGGCGGCCAGGGACGAAAGTCCCGGGCCGCCACAATTTTCAACCGCCGGGATCTCAGGTTCGGCTGATCCGTTCCCAGACGGCCTCGGTCTGGCGGGTGGTCTCGGCCAGTCCGCCGCCGTTGTTGATGATCCAGGTCGCGCCCATGACCTTGGGCGGGTCCGGCCACTGGCCGGCGATCAGCCGCTCGGCCCCGGCCCGGTCCAGACCGCTCTGACGGGCCAGGAGGCGCCCGATCCGGGTCTCGCAGCCGGCGAAGACCAGAACGATGGGGTCGAAAAAACTCTCCAGCCCGGCCTCGAACAACAGGGGCACACTGATCACCACCACCGGCCGGTCGGCCAGGGCGTCCAGCTCCCCGGCCATCAGCTCCCAGGTGCGGGGATGGATGATGTTTTCCAGGCCGGCCTTGAGTTCCGGATTACTGAAGATGAGGGCGGCCACCCGGGGCCGGTCCAGGGCGCCGTCGGGCCGGATGACCTCCGGGCCGAGCAGTTCCCGCGCCGCCGCCAGGCCCGGCGTCCCCGGGGCCACGGCCCGGCGGGCCAGGATATCGAAATCGATGTGGGCGGCCCCCAGCCGTTCGAAGATCCCGGCCACCGTGGATTTGCCGGAGGCAATGCCCCCGGTCAGGGCCGGGCGGCCCGGCCGGCGGAGCTTTTCGGCGATGTCGGGCCGGTCCAGGGCCCAGGCCGGGGGGGCGGTGACCAGGCGGCCCAGCTCGAAGGGCTGCTCAAACCCGGTCAGGGCACAGAAATCCTCCTGCTCGTCGGGCTCGTCGAACGCATCGGAATCGGGCGGTCGTTGGGGGATGTCAGTCATTGAGGCCTCTTGGCGGTTCGCATTTTACAGCAACCCGGGGAGTTCCCCGGGGGAATCGATGATTTCCTGAGCTCCGGCGGCCAGAAGTTCAGCCCGGGGGCGGTAACCCCAGGCGGCCCCCACCGGATACATGCCCGCGGCTGCGGCCGTTTTCATGTCCACGTCGCTGTCGCCGAGATAGAGAATCCGCGCGGGCTCCAGTCCGAAGCCCTGGGCGATGGCCCGGGCCCCGGCCGGGTCGGGTTTGGCCGGCACATCCGGCCGCAGCCCCCACACGGCTTCGAAGACGCCGGGGAAAAAATGCTCGACCACGCTGAGGGTGTTGGGGTGGGCCTTGTTGGACAGGACGGCCAGGCGGAGCCGCCGGGCCTGCAGTTCGGCCAGCATTTCAGCGATGCCCGGATAGGGGCGGGTTTTGTCCAGTTGCCGGCGGCGGTAGAGCTCGACAAATTTTTGGAGCACGGGCCGCACATGGGCCGGACGGCGCAGCCCCTCCGGCAGGGCCCCGATCACCAGTCGCTCCAGACCGTGGCCCACCAGGAAACGGTATTCGTCAATACTGTGGGTGGGCAGCCCCTCCCCGGTCAGCACGGCGTTGAGGCTGTCGGCCAGATCTTCCAAAGTATACAGGAGCGTGCCGTCGAGATCGAAAATGACCGCCTGGAACCGGGTATTCATACGGGAGCCTTGCCTGGATATTTTTTAAAGATGAAGGCAATCGAACCTCCGTCTCGGCCACCGCCGTCCGCCCATGACGCGGCGACGGCGGCGCATCGCCCCTCCGGGGCTCAACCGCCGAAGCCGTGCCGGGCCAGAAAGTCCAAGGTCAGGCCCTCGGTCGGCCGGGGGGCCTCGCCGAAGCGCATCAGGCGGTGGACATATTTGCCGATCAAATCCGTTTCCAGGTTGACCGTCCGCCCGGTTTGCAGGAGCCCCAGGGTGGTGATGTCGGCGGTGTGGGGAATGAGGTTGACGGTAAAGGCCGTCTCGAAAACCTCGTTGACCGTGAGGCTGACCCCGTCGATGGCGATGGAGCCCTTGGGGACGACGAAGGGCATCAGGTCCGGCCCGGCCCCGAAGGTGTAGACCAAGCTGGAGCCGGCCCGGCTGATGGACAAGACCGTGCCCGGCCCGTCGACGTGCCCGCTGACCAGATGCCCCCCCAGGCGGTCGCCCAGGGCCAGGGCCCGCTCCAGGTTGACCTGATCGACCCGGCCCAGGGTGGAGCGCCGCAGAGTTTCGCCGGAGGCGTAGGCGGCGAAACCCCGCTCGCCCACCGCCCGGGTCACGGTCAGGCAGACCCCGGACACGGCGATGCTCTCGCCCGGTTCCAAGGGGCCGGACCAGTCGAAGTCGGCCACGATCGTCAGTTCGAATTCCCCGCCCTGGGGCAGGCGCCGGGTGATGGTTCCCCGGCCCAGCGTCAATCCCGTAAACACGCTATTCCGCTTTCCAAACCCCTAAGAGGGGCTTTGCCATGACGGGCAATGTAATCGCCTGGCCAGGCGATAAAGCTTTACCGCAAAAGGGTTTGCGGTTACATGCGCCGCTCCGGCCTCAGACCGCCACACTGCCCAGGGCGATCTGCCCGGCCTGATACAGGGCCTCGCAGTCTTCCCGGCCGCCGAAACCGCCCCGGGGTCGCACCACGATGTGAATGTCCGGCCCCTTGCGTCCCAGTTTCAGCACTTCCGCCTCCCGGGCCTCGGTCAGCTCGGCCAGGCCCACCCCGCCGACCAGGCCCGGGGCCTTGACCCCGCCGATGACCTTCGGCGCCAGGAAGATGTGGGCCAGATCCACCACCGGCTCTTCGATGAGGGCCGAAGCGGCCAGGGTGGCCCCGGGCTCGATGAGCACGCTCTGGAGCCCCTGGCGGCCCAGTTCGGCCAGCACCCATTTGATGGACAAAAGGCCTGATTCGGTGACCGGGGCCTCCAACACCTGGTGGCCCAGGGCCCGAAGCCTTTCAATTTTGTTCGCGGCCGCCCCTTCGGCGCAGACCACCACCGTGGGCCCGCCCAATTCGGGATCGAAAAGCTTGCGCTTGGCGGGCAGCTTCAGGCCTGGATCCAGAACCACCCGCCAGGGCTGGCGGTGCATCTTGCGGCGGCCCCAGGGCCGGGCCGAAAGCTCGGGGTCGTCTTTCTCGGCCGTGTTGCGGCCGACCATGATGGCGTCCACCCCGGCCCGGATGTGGTGGCCGAAATTGCGGGCCGCCTTGGAGCTGATCCACTGAGACTGGCCGGTGGAGGTGGCGGTCTTGCCGTCCAGGCTGGCGGCCGTCTTCATGACGACGAACGGAGTCTTGGTCAGGATCCATTTGAAAAAAAACAGGTTCAGCTCGAAACACTCTTCGGCCAGAAGCCCCCCGCGCACTTCCAGCCCGGCCTCGGTCAGGGCTTTGGCGCCGCCGGCGGCCACAGTGTTGGGGTCGGGGGTGCCGTAGAACACCCGGTCGATGCCGGCCCGCAAAATGGCCTCGGTGCAGGGGCCGGTGAGGCCGTAATGGTTGCAGGGCTCGATGTTCACATACAGGTCGGCCCCTCGGGCCTTGCGGCCGGCTTCGGCCAGGGCCGCGGCCTCGGCGTGGGGTTGGCCCGGGCCGGTGTGCCAGCCGGTGGCCACCACGCGCTTACCTTTGGCCACCACCGCCCCGACCATGGGATTGGGGGAAACCAGCCCCCAGCCGCGCCGGGCCAGGCGCAAAACCGCCTTCATGTGCTCGATCTGTTCTTTGCTCCATCCCGTCATAGCCGCCTCCCGGTGGTCTTCGTTGATCCTGGGCCCCTGAGGGGCCCGGCTTCAGCGGTCGAGACGAAAGCTCAACAGCCACCTAATGGCCCTATAATACCCGACTTTAACCCAGCTGTGAAGAGCGGGACTGAAAGTTGCGGCCGCTTCAGGGGCGGGTCACATCCTTTGGGGCGGCGGCCTGGCCGCCCTTGGCTTTCCGCAGCCGTTCCAGTGCCCCTTCGACGGCGCCGCGGCGAGCGATGATGCTCTCCTCATCGCGGCCGCTCAGGGCGGTCAGGGCCTGCCGATACAGTTCGACCGCCGTCTCCAGGCGGCCGGCCGCCTCGTTGGCCCGGGCGGCGTAAATCAGGGCGCTGCCGCTGTTCAGGGCCCGTTCGGCTTCGCCGCGCCCGGGCGGGGACGCGGCCTGGGCCCAGAGCTCGGCGGTCAGTTCCTCGATCCGGCCCTCTTCTTCCAGGCCTTTCAGCTTCAAGCTGTAATAGCGCATGTATTGCTGGCTGGCCGGGCCGAATCGGCGGGCGGCCTCCGCCAGCGCCGGGGCCAGGCGGGCCTGGAATTCGGAACGCCGGCCCAGGGCGCCCAGGGCGGTCAGTTCCTGCCGCAAAACATCCGGAGACGGCAACTCCGTTTCGGCCCGGGGCGGGGCGGCGGCGAAATCCGGGGCCGGATTCTGGGCGGCCAGGGAGGCGGCCTCATCGGCCGCCTCCCGGAGCAGACGCTCCAGCGCGGCCCGGTCCCGGCCCGGTTCCGCCTCCCGCTTCAGCAGCGTTTCGGCCGAAGCCTGGGCCCGGCGGTAATACTCGGCGCTCTCCCTGGTCTGGCCGGAGGTCCACAACAGGCGGGCCAGACGCAGATAGACCCGGGGGATATCCGGGTATTCGTCCAGCATTTTTTTGTCCAGCCGGTTCAAAGCGGCCCGGAGCTCGATCTCGGCCTCCAGGGGCACCCGGCCCTGCTTGAGAAAAAGATCGGCCAGTTTGAGATGCAGATCCAGGCTGTAAGCCACGTCTTCGGGGTCGGAGGGGGGGGCGGCCTTGGCCCGGCCGGGGAGGCGGGCGTCCACCAGGTCGGCCGCCGCCTGCCAGCGGGCTTCAGCCTCTTTCAGGCGGCCCTGGCCGGCCAGGCTCTGGGCCAGGAGGTCGGAATAGTCCACGAACTCGTCGTCTGACCGGCCGACTTTTTCCTCCAGGGGCTGGAGCTCCTCGGCGGCCCGGGCGTATTCTCCGGCGGCCAGATAGGCCCGGACCAGAGCCAGGAGGGCCGGCCGGAGCGCTGGCTGGTGGCGGTCGAGATTTTCCAGAACCTCCCGGCCCTGAAGAATCCGCAACCGCAAATCGGCGGCCAGAACGTCGTCATGGCCGGCCAGGCGGTCGGCGGCCGTCTCCCAGGCGGCCAGGTTTTCCGCGGTGGCCGGCGGCAGAATCGGGGGCGGCCCGGTGAAGGCCGGCGGCGCTTCATCAAACTCCGGCAGGGGCGGTCTGAAAGCGGGCGGCCATTTCACCGGCGCTTCGGCCGAAGCCGCGAGGGGCGGCTCGGGCGGCTCCTGGTTGAAAAAATCCTCCAACTCGTCCTGGCGGCCGGACTGGCGATAGAGCACGGTCAACAGCAGCCGGGTCTCTTCCAGCAGCGCGGCCATCTCCTCGTCGCGGAGCGCGCCGTGGTAGGCGTCTTTCAGGAGCTTCTCCGCCTCGTCGTTCCGGGAGAGAGCCACGTAAATGGTGGCCAGGCGGTTGGCGGCGGACAGGGTGTCAGGGTCGTCCGGGCCCAGCTTTTGGCGGCGGATCCGCCAGGCTTCCTCCGCCAAGGGCAGGGCTTGATCCGGCCGATGCAGCATAAAAAGGCTGAGCGCCAGCCCCAGTTGGTCGGAAGCCAAGTCCTGATCAAGATCCGCATCGGACCGCTCCTGTTTTAAATCCAGCGCCCGCCGGTACTGCTCCGCGGCCAGGGCCGGATTACCCTGCCGCAGGTTGGCCGCGGCCATAAACGACCACAGTTGCGGCGCCTGCGGGTCCAGGCGCGAAGCTTCGCCGAAATGATCCGCCGCCCGTTTCAAATCGTCCGCCAGAAAGGCTTGGGCCCCGGCGAGCACCTCCTGCCCGACCGGGCCCTTTATTTTCATCGTTTTCAGATCGGCCAGCCGCAGATTCCGCTGCTCCGGGTCCAGGTTTTCGGCCCGGACGACCGAAGCCAGAGAGCCGGCCAGGGTGTGCGCTTCCACCGCCGCCCGCTGGGCCGGCAGAACCAGGCCCCAGTACCAGATGGCCGCCGCCGCCAGGGCGCAGATCAGCGAGCTGATCACCAACCCGCGGTGTCCGAACAAAAAGTGAAAAAAAGCGCCCATGGCTCAATCGCTCAACACGGTGTCGTGCTTGAAGTTCCGGTCGTCCCGCTCGGGCCAGTCCAGGTTGTAGTGCAGCCCCCTGCTCTCGTGACGCATCCTGGCGCTGCGGATGATGATGTCGGCCACCTGGGCGATGTTGCGCACTTCGATCAGGTCGGCGTCCACCTCATGGTTTTTGAAGAAATCCTCGATCTCGGTCTTGACCAGGTTCAGACGGTCGGCGGCCATCTTCAGACGGTGGTCGGAGCGGACGATGCCCACGTAATTCCACATGAAGCGCCGGATCTCGTCCCAGCTGTGGGCGATGACCACCGCCTCGCGCGGGGCCCGGCCCAGGCGGCCGCTGGGCCAGGGCAGGATGCTTTCCAGCCGGCCGGGGTCCGGGTCGGGGCGCGCGGCGGCGTCCTCGCGGCTGGCCGCGACCGCCCGGTCGGCCATGACCAGGGCCTCCAGAAGGCTGTTGGAAGCCAATCGGTTGGCCCCGTGCAGGCCCGTGGCCGCCACTTCGCCGATGGCGTACAGGCCCCGGAGGTCGGTTCGGCCGTCGATGTCCACCAACAGCCCGCCACACTGGTAATGGGCGGCCGGCACCACCGGGATGGGCTCCCGGGTGATGTCGATGCCCAAGGCCAGGCAGGTGCTGTGGATCTTGGGAAAACGGTCCCGGATGAAATCCGGATCTTTGTGGGTGATGTCCAGAAAAACGCACTCGTCGCCGCTTTTCTTCATCTCCGCGTCGATGGCCCGGGCCACCACGTCGCGAAAGGCCAGGTCGCCCAGGGGGTGGTAGTTCTTCATGAACGGAGTGCCGCTTTTGTCCACCAGCCGGGCCCCCTCGCCCCGCACCGCCTCGGAAATGAGGAAGTTGCGCGCCGCCGGATGATACAGGCAGGTCGGGTGGAACTGGATGAACTCCATGTTGGCCGCCCGGGCCCCGGCCCGAAAGCCCATGGCCAGGCCGTCGCCGGTGGCCCCGTCGGGGTTGGTGGTGTAGAGATAGACCTTGCCTGAGCCGCCGGTGGCCAGGACCACCGTCTTGGCCCCGAAGGTCTCCACCTTATCCTTTTCGATATCCAGCACATAGGCGCCCACGGCGGTCCGGCGGCCGTCACGTTCGTCGGTCAGGATGTCCAGGGCCTGAAAATGCTCGTACACCGCGATATTCGGTTCGGCCTGGGCCTTTTCGATCAGGGTCCGCTGAAGCGCCTGGCCGGTCATATCCTTGGCGTGAATGACCCGGCGGCGGCTGTGGCCCCCTTCCTGCCCCAGTTCGGGACGGTCGGGGTGGTCCACGCTGGCCGTGAACGGCACGCCCATGCCGACCAGTTCCCTCACCACCCGAGGGCCGTTTTCCACCACCGTCTTGACTGTTTCCAACTGACAGAGCCCCACCCCGGATTCCAGGGTGTCCCGGATGTGATACTCCACCTGGTCGTCGTCGCCCAGCACCGCGGCGATCCCGCCCTGGGCCAGATTGGTGTTGGTTTCGTCGATCCGCCGTTTGCAGACGACGTTGACCGTGCCGTGGCGGGCGGCCTTCAGGGCGAAGCTCAAACCGGCCACGCCCGTGCCGATAACCAGAAAGTCAGACTTGATCGACATGCGCCCATCCTCATCGTCGCGGTTGTGTCCCCAAGCCCCAAATGGGGCAATGCGCCCTCGACCAACACGTTGGCAAGTAGCCGAAAAGCGGTTTGACGGATTTTGATCGTCCGGGTCCAGGTTGAATCGCCTCCCCATCCAAAAGGCCGGTGGTGGGCAAATCCTCATTCCGGCTGCCCAGGGCTTTCGCCAAGTAACGGCAACTATATGAAAAAATTATTTTACTACTTATTTGCGCGCTTGGCAACCCGAAGGCGCGGCCGACAGCGGCTCTCATGATGGCGGACAAGAGCGATCAAGAAGTCTAGGGACGCCGTCCCTAGGACCCCGGCAGGGGGAGATTCCCCCTGCCGGGGTCTTAGGGGCGGAGCCCCTATACTTTCTAATCGCTCTTTTCCGCCATCATGAGAGCCGCCGCGGGTCCGGCCGGGGACTTGGAAAAACGGGAGCGCTGTGATATAGTTAAAAATTAAGTTATACGCTTCTCGTATCCTCAATCAAAAGCCCGGCTTCCGCAAAAGCCGGCCCGGCCCGGACGACGAACATGAACTATCAGACTTGTTTTATGAACCCCACATACAATCCGTTCAAACCCGAGGCCGGGCGATCTGCGAGCCGGCCGTCGCGGTGGTTGCTCGTTCTCTTGCTGACCCTGGCGGTGTCGGTCGGCTTCCAGGCCGGTGCGGCCCGGGCTCAGGACGCCGGGCCGGAGGGGGCGGAAAAAAGCGCCGCCCAGGAACGGGAAGCTCTGCATCTCAACACCATCGGCGCCTTCAGCGCCGGTTTCGCCCTGCAGTCGTACGGCTACATCGGCGTTCTGGCCGATGCCCTGAGCAAGAACATCTACCCGCCCGACCTGGTCATCTCCATGCTGACCGAGACCACCAACTATCTGCGCAACATCAACACCCAGTTGCAGAAATACCAGAACAACGCCCTGGTGGCCCCGGGCGACCGCAAGTTCATCTCTTCCATGATGGAAATCGTCACCCAGTTGATTGCCGAAGCGGATGCCCTGTCCTCCTTCGCCAAGACCAAAAGCGCCGACGATCTGAAACGGTTCGAGGAGGCCCGCAAAAACGCCTGGAAAAACATCAAGAAGACCTTCGGCATGAACTGATGTCCCTGTTTCCCTCGTGACCACCAAGCCCCGAATGGGGCGACGCGCGCCGAAACCGCATCACAGGCGGGCGGCATCGGTCGAGACGGAGGTTCAATCGCCTCCATATCATGGCCTCCGCCCGCAACCATCGCCCTGTTCCACTTTTTTCTGACCAAATAATTTATGAAACGCGGCCCTGACCATATCATCTTGAAATATTATTGATACTTATTACACGCACGTTCGTCCGGACCGCACGGACCGGGCCCCGCTTTCCCCTTCGGATGGCGGAGGCCGGGACGAGGCTGGCCGCCATTGCCCCTCCGGGGCGGCGAACGGAGCTTTAAATGATTATGGACAACGTATTGTGCTGGATAATTTATACAGAACGGACTATTATGAGGGCCGCCGGCCCGATTCATCCCGTCCTCGGGTGATGGTGGTGGACGATGACCTCATGGTCGGCAATTTGCTGGCGGGCGTGCTCGACCGGGGCGGCTTTGAAGTGGACGTGTTCCAGAACCCCGCCGAAGCCCTGGCCGCTTTCGACCGCCAGGCCGCGGACCTGGTGGTGGCCGACTGGGCCGGCCCCGGCCAAGATGGTCTGCGGCTGATCGAGGCTCTTAAGGACAAGGATCCCCGACTGCCGACCCTGCTCATCACCGCCCGCGAAGGCGACGAAGACGTCCGCCGGGCCCGAGCGGCTGGACAGGTGGACGCGGTTTTGTCCAAACCCTTCGACCCGCATATTTTCCGGGACACCGTGTCCACTTTTCTGCCCTGGAAAAAAATTCCGGATCAATCGGGGACCGACGAAAACCGGGCCAGATTGTCTGGGGACGGCTGGCGGCTTCTGACCGGGCGGCCTTCATATTTCGAACGGATTCTGGAGAGCCTGGGCGACGCGGTGCTCCTGGTCGATTCCCAGTGGCGCATCCTCTATCACAACCGAAGCGCGGACCGCATGTTCGGCTTCGGGGCCAGGTCGGGCGGGACGCCCCGGCTGGCCGACTTCGGCCCGGTCGACGGCCAACTGTCGGAAGCCATGGCCCGTTTTTTTGAACCCCGCCCGCCGGCGGAGGAACGAAGCGAGGCCCTGTTCCGCCGTGCCGACGGAGAGGAATTCCAGGCCCTGCTGTCGGTCGCGCCTTTTGAATCGAGCGGACGGGGGCCGATGGCTCTTCTGGTCGTCAAAGACCTCGGTGACGCGCATCTGACAGAGGGGCGCGTTTCGGAAGAAGCCCGTCACCTGGAGCATCTGGCCGCCACCGATCACCTGACCGGCTGCTACAACCGGCGCTATTTCGACGGCCGGTTGACCGAGGAATTCCAGAGGCAGGAGCGGTATGGCTCTCCTCTGACCCTGATTATGATCGATTTCGATCACTTCAAGTGTATCAACGACCTCTTCGGCCACCTCACCGGAGATCGGGTGCTGACCGCCGCCGCCAGGCGGCTGACCGCGGCGCTGCGGAAGGTGGACGTCCTGGCCCGCTGGGGCGGGGAGGAATTCATGGCTCTGCTCCCGGAGACCGGGGCCGCGACCGGCCTGGCCGTGGCCAGACGGCTGTGGGCCCTGATCCGCAGCCTGGGGCGGGCGGAAGCGCTTGAATCGTCGTCGCGGTCCGGCCCTGACGGAGCCGCGGCGGCGCCCTGCCCGGCCGGAACGTTATCGCCCGGCTTTCGGGTGACCGCCAGCCTGGGCCTGGTGAGTCTGCCCTGGCCCGGAGCCCGGCCGGACCCGGCCGCGGTTCTTCAAATCCTGGACCAGGCCCTGTACCGGGCCCAGGAGGCCGGCCGCGACCGGATCGTTCAATATCTGAGGGCTGGCGGCACGTTTGAAGTGATCCAACCCTAACTGGAGAAAGAAAAGAGTACGAGTCGTCGAAACAGTCGGGGCGTGGCGCAGCCTGGTAGCGCAACTGCTTTGGGAGCAGTGGGTCGTAGGTTCGAATCCTATCGCCCCGACCAAATAATATCAAGGGGTTTGATGGACTTCATCAAGCCCCTTGTCTATTGTGATAAACCATTCCAGCCGGACGACTCCCGACGCTTTTTGATTCCCATTGGCAGCTCCGGGCCGCCCGCATCCCCGGTTGCCAATCATTTCGACTTTGTATATACTAGATCAGTTTGGCTTTGAAAGCCCTGAAATGGATGGATTCCCTATGTCCCGGCTGCGGATGACCCGATCGATATTGAATGCGCTTTTCTTCACCCTGGCCTGTTGCGGCCTGGGGTTCGGCTTCGGCCAGGCTCCGGCTCTGGCCGCCCAGGATGGCCAGGGCACCCCGGCTCCGGCGGTTCCCGCTCAGACTCCTCCGGCCCAGGGGACTCCGGCTCCGGCGGTTCCCGCCCAGACTCCGACGGCCCCCCCCCCCGCGCCTCCGGCCCCGGCCGCGTCAGCCCCGCCTCCGGGGGAACCCGCGGCGGGTCCGGCCGCGGCCGCGGC
>JAVBLB010000101.1:0-2973 GCA_031553735.1 Candidatus Adiutrix sp. | reverse complement strand
CCCCACTTGCGTGTCATAGCCTTCCGGAAGGGCCAGGATGAATTCGTGGGCCCCGGCCAGCTTGGCGGCGGCCACCACTTTCTCCATGGGCATCCCGGGGTCGGAGAGGGCGATGTTCTCCCGCACCGTGCCGCTGAAAAGAACGTTCTCCTGCAAGACCACCCCGATGCTCTTGCGCAGCCAGGCCGTGTCCACCAAGGCCAGGTCCACGCCGTCCACCAAAACCCGCCCGCCCTCGGGCACGTACAGCCGTTGAATAAGCTTGGCCAGGGTGCTCTTGCCGCTGCCCGAGCGGCCCACCAGGCCGATGATCTCGCCGGGGTGGATGTCGATGGTCAGGTCCTCCAGCACCGTCGGCCCGTCGGGGCGGTAGCGGAAGCGGACGTGCTCGAACTTGACCGCCCCGCGCAGATCCGGCAAAC
This sequence comes from Candidatus Adiutrix sp., assembly GCA_031553735.1. Lineage (GTDB taxonomy): Bacteria > Desulfobacterota > Desulfarculia > Adiutricales > Adiutricaceae > Adiutrix. The sequence goes on along the minus strand of JAVBLB010000101.1, from coordinate 2,551 downwards.
TCCCCCGGCCGGGGTCGAGACCCGGCTCACGGGGGGTGTTCAGGATGTCGCCGAGCCGCCTGAGGGAAATGCCGGCCTGCTGAAAGTCCTGCCACAGTTGGGTCAGCTTGAGGATGGGCCCGCTGACCCGGCCGGCGATCATGTTGAAAGCCACCAACTGCCCCACGGTCAGTTCGCCCTTCATGACCTGGTGGGCCCCGAACCAGATGATCAGGAGGGTGGTCAGCTTCTGGATGAAACTGGCCACCTGACCGGCCATCTGCCCCAGATTCTGGGCCCGGAAACCGGCGGTGACGTAGCTGGCCAGCATGTTCTCCCAGCGCTTGCGCATCTGGGGTTCCAGGGCCAGGCTCTTGATGGTCTCCACCCCCGTGACGGCCTCGACCAGGAAGGACTGGTTGGCCGCGCCGTATTGGAACTTCTTGTCCAGCCTATGTTTCAGGATGGGAGTGATGAAAATCGAGAGGATCACGTAAAAGGGGATCGAGGCCAAAACCACCAAGGTCAACGTCGGGCTGTAAAAATACATGACCCCGAAGAAGACGAAGGTGAAGCCCAGGTCGATGACCAGCGTCAACGCGGTGGAGGTGATGAAGTTGCGGAGGGAATCCAACTCCCGCACCCGGGCCACCGACTGCCCGGCCTGGCGGGCCTGGAACCAGGCCAAAGGCAAGGCGGTCAAATGGTCGAAGAGGCGGGCCCCGAGCTCGACGTCCACCCGGGTGGTGGTGTGGCTGAAGAGGTAGTTGCGGAGGGCGTTTAAAATCACTTCGAAAAAGGAGGCGGCCAGAAAGCCGATGGCCAGGACGTCCAGGGTGGTCAAAGCCTTGTGGACCAAGACTTTATCCATGACCACCTGAAAGAAGAGCGGCGTGACCAGGCCGAACAGTTGCAAGAGGAACGAGGCCAGCAGCACCTCGCCGAAGAGGCGGCGGTATTTGATGAGTGAGGGCACGAACCACTTGAGGTTGAACTCGCGGTGGAGGCCGAAGAAGGGCGAACGGCGCGGAGTCAGGAGGATGGCCCGGCCGTCCCAGACCTGACGAAGCCCTGCGGCGTCAAACTTTTGCGGGCCGGGCTGAGAACCGAGGCGGTGGATGAGGTAGTGGACCTCGCCGTTCTCTTCGTCGGCCGTGGCTTCCTTGGCGATGGCGCTGGGGCCGTCGCCGGGGGACAGGCTCTGCACCAGGATGAAATATTCGCCGGAGACGTCGCGGCACAGGGCCGGCAGAATGGCGTTGTCGAGGTTGTCCAACGACAGCGCGGAAGCCTTGGCCCGGAAGCCCAGGCTTTTGGCGGCCAAGAGGATCTCCTGATCGCCGAAGCGGGCCGGCTCCCCGAGATTTTTCACCGCCGGGGCGAACTGATGCCGCAGACCTTCCGGCGTCACCGGGATTTGATGGAACCGGGCGATGAGCACCAGGCCCATCAGCCCGCTGTCCGGAGGCGCGCCATCCCCTTGATTTTCAATATCCGCATCCGAGGCGGCTTCCGTCTCCGGGCCGCCGGTCATTTCTTCGGTCATGAATCCCCCGATTTATATGAAGCGGCAACGCATATGGCCGGAAGCGGCTTGGAGCCGCCCCGGCCACATGGGAGCACGCGATTATATGAAAAACCTTTCAAGCCGTCGGACATCCCATACCCTTGCGCCATCAAGCTTGGCCAAAGCGTTCGAAGTCTGGGACCGGCTTCAGGGTGGCGAAAATTTTTTCCGTTCACTCGCGATTTGGAACCACAACTCGCTTCGCTCAAACAAGTGGTCCCAAATCACGGCTCTCTCCAAAAAATTTCACCGCCCTGAAGCCTCGAATCCGTGGGAGTTCCGTGAAAAACTCTCACCTTTTAATGCATATTGATCTGGCCATCAATCGTTACAAGTAAAAACGATCCTGACGGCGAAAAGGTTTCAAACCCTTGGCTGCCAATAGGTGGCCAGCACCGGGGCCAGGGCCTCGCGCTGCTGGTCGGTCCAACCGCCGCCCGCCCCGGCCGGGGCGCCGATGGCCGCCATGGCCTGAACCATCTGGGCCACCTGGCTTTCCACGATGGCCAGACCGCCGGCCTCGATGGTATCGATCTTGTAGTCGCCGGTGGCATACCAGTTGTTGACCGTGACCTGGTCGGTGGTCCCCACCAGCCCGATCAGCAGATGGTTGCCCGACTTCCCGAACCACAGCTCGGCCGGATCGAGGTCCACGAACTTCAAAAGGTCGTCGCCACCGCCGAAATTGTTGATGGTGTCGCGGCCGTCGCCGCGATGGAAGATATAGGTGTCGTCACCGGCCCCGCCTTCCAGGTAATCGTCGCCGGTGCCGCCTATCAGAACATCGTTGCCGGCCCCGCCCTTCAGCGTGTCGTTGCCGGCGCCGCCGTAGATGACGTCGTTGCCGGAGCTGCCGGTGATGACGTCGTCGCCGTCGCCGGCGAAAAAGGTCCCGGCGGTGTAAAGGGTCAGGGTATCGTTCCCGGCGGTGCCGTGCACACCCCGGGCGAAAATCTCATCCCGCTCCCAGACCGTGCCGTCGCCGAATTCCACCGCGTTGATCCA
>JAVBLB010000076.1:0-9174 GCA_031553735.1 Candidatus Adiutrix sp. | reverse complement strand
GACGGCTGAGGCCGCAACGTCTGGGCGGCCGGGACCATTGGGGTCGTCCACAGTAAACGGAGCCACCGGCTGAAGCCGGTGGCTGGATCGCTGCCAAACTTTGACTGAGATTGCCCCTTGGGGGCAATCCGTTTGTTCATTCATACAGCAGGCAGCGGCTCCGGCCGGTCGTGAAGTCGGCCAGTTCCGTCTGCCAGGATCGCTCCAGGTCCGCCGCGCCGTGGCCGCCGATCAGGCGGTCGAACAGGTCGCTTCGGCCCAGTATCAGATCCAGCGGCCGGCGGGTGTATTCATATTCATAGGGCGGCTCTTTCAGCCGAAACCGTTCGGGCCAGAATTTCAGGATGATTTCCAGAATCGAGAGGCTGGTCAGGTAGGGCCGGAAGCTCACGTCCACCGGGAACAGTTCCAGGCCTCGGCATTCTTCTCCGGCCCACTTGTGGAAGGTGGGCTGGAAATGGGCCGGCCGGAACCGCACTCCCGGCAGGTCCAACCGTTTCAGTTCGCGGATCAGAATTTCGGAATCCAGAAACGGGGCGCCCATCAGGTTGAACGGGCGGGTGGTGCCCCGGCCTTCGGAGATATTGGTGCCTTCCCACAGCACCTGGCCGGGATAAACCCAGGCGCAGTCCGGGCTGGGAAGATTGGGCGAAGGGAAGACCCAGGGCAGGCCGGTTTGCGGGAAGTATTGATCCCGCCGCCAGTTTTCCAGGGGGATGACCTTCAGCGGGGCCGGTTTTTCCAGGCTGGTGTTGATGAAGCGGGCCAGTTCCCCCAGCGTCAGCCCGTGGCGCATCGGCAGGGGGTGGAGCCCGACGAAAGAGCGGCAGTCGTCGGCCAGGAGGTTCCCTTCCACGGCCAGGCCGCCGATGGGGTTGGGCCGGTCCAGCACCAGCACCTCCAGTCCGAGGGCGGCGGCCTCTTCCAGGCAGTGGCTCAAGGTGTGGGCGAAGGTGTAGACCCGGGTGCCCACGTCCACCAGGTCCACCAGCAGGGCGTCGAGGCCGGCCAGCATGGCGGCCGTGGGGCGGCGGGTTTCGCCGTAGAGGCTGTAAATGGGCCGGCCCCGGCGGTCCACCGCGTGGGCCGATTCCACCATGTTGTCCTGCTTTTCTCCGGCCCAGCCGTGCTGGGGCCCGAAGAGGGCGGTGACCATGTCGGGGAAGGTTTCGTCCAGCAGGGCCAAAGCGTGGATATAGTCCGGGCCCACCGAGGCCTGGTTGGCCAGCAGGCCCAGCCGAGCCTTGCGGTACGGCGTGCCGTCGTGTCGAAGAAAACGTTCCAGTCCGATCGCTGTTTTCATGGTCGCCTTTTGGGATTTGGTGCGCCCAAAGGGCGCGCGATTAAAAGTATGGGGCGCCGCCCCAAGCCCCGCCACCGGCGCGGCTTCGCCGCCCGGGAGGGGAGGGCCCTGCCCTGGACCCACCCGCGCCGGGGGCTCCGCCCCCTGGACCCCCTTTGGAGTTCCGTTGTTGCAGTTGCGACCCGTAAGCAGCGCCACAACTCGCCATCTTTGCCCTGGCGGGCAATCTCAATCTATCGCCCGGTTGGGCGATTACCGGCTCGAACAAGTGGCGCTGCGGCCACGGCCGCTGCGCGACGGACTGGGTAGGCTGACGCGAACGGCGCCAATACGGGCTGCTCTTTTGGGCTTCCTGCGTTTGTCGCCCCGAGAGCGCTTCAGCGTCCGCACACCCCTGTGGACGCCCCAAATGATCTCGAACGACCAAACGTGAGCCTCCGCAACCGCAAAGCCATGTCTTCCAAGGGCGCTTCAGCGCCCGCCCCACACTGTGGACGACCCCGATGGTCTCGGCCGACCAGACGTTGCGGCCTCAGCCGCCCAGCGCAGCGGGTGCGGGGAGGATGCGTCAGCATCCGGTGGGTCCAGGGCTCAGCCCTGGCTGGCAGAGGGGGCAGAGGTGGGTGGAGCGGCCGGCGATGACGAGGCGCTGGATGGTGGTGCCGCAGACGGGGCAGGGCTGGTTGGCGCGCCCGTAGACCTGATGGCTGAACTGGAACGAGCCGCCGCCTTTCAGGCCCTGGTAATTGCTGGTGGTGGAGCCCCGGGCGGCGATGGCCAGGTTGAGGATGCGCCGGATTTCGGCCAGAAGACGGGCGGATTCGTCGGGGGTGAGGGTGCCGGCGGCCCGTAAGGGGGACAGCCGGGCGGCGAAAAGGCTTTCGTCGACGTAGATGTTGCCCAGGCCGGCGATGACGGTCTGGTCCAGAAGCACAGCCTTCAGCCGGCCGCGACGGGCGACGAGGCGGCGGTGAAATTCTTCGCCCGGAACGGTCAGGGGATCCGGGCCCTGATCCAGCTCGGCCAGGAAGGCGGCCAGATCGGCGACGCCGAAGGCCCGCAGGCGGCCGAACTTGCGCATATCGCGATAGAAGAGGGTGTCGCGCTCGGGCGGGAGGCCGGAGAGGCGGAAGGCGGCGTGGGCGTGAGGCGGCCAGGGGCCTTCGGCCGGCCAGGGACCGAGGCCGAACTGGCCGGTCATTTTTAGGTGAACCAGGAGCGCGGCCGGATTTGGGGGCGGCGTTGGACCGCCGCGCTTCTTTGGAGGGTGGGGGGAGCGGGGGGCCTCCAGCGAGAAGCGGATCCACTTGCCGAGACGTTCGACCCGGGCGATGCGGGCCCCGGTGACCAGGGCGAGGAAGGCTTGCGCATCCCCGGCCACGATTTTGGGATAGGTCACCGCCGCCGCTTCAATGACCCGGCCGCCGACGATCTCATCGAGGTCGGAGGCGATGGTTTGTACTTCGGGCAGTTCCGGCATGGCTATATACCCAAATTCCCTATCAGGCGGCGTTATCGGCGTTGTGCGGAGCGGCCGCGTTCATCGCCCGCCGGCCAGGAACCGGGTCAGACTGGCGGTCAGGGCGGCGATCTCCTCCACCGGCCGCACGGCCAGGCGCAGGAAACCCGGCTCCAGGCCGTAGAAGTTGGAGGCGTCTCGCAACAGGATGCCGTCCTGGAACAGATGGTCGATCAAAGCCTGGGGGACCAGGTTTTCGCGCAGTTTGACCAGCACGAAATTGGCTTCCGAGGGATAGACCCGGCCCAGCTCCAGGGCGGTCAGTTCCTGGACCAGTTGGCGGCGGAAAATGCGGATCCCTTTGACCGTATTGCCCTTGAAGCCGATCCGCGACAGGCAGTAGTGCCCGGCGGTGATGGCCTGGCTGGAAAGGATCCAGGGTTCCACCAGGGGGATCATCCGCTCCATGACCTCGGGATGGGCCGCCAGGAAGGCCAGGCGCAGGCCGGGCAGGGCGAAGATCTTGGTCAGGGAGCGCAGGACGATCACCCGGGGGTTCTTTTCCACCAGGGTCAGCATCGAGCGGGCGTGTTCCGCGAAATCGATGAAGGCTTCGTCCACCACCAGCCAGATATCCTGGCGCAGGCATTCGGCGGCCAGGTCCAGCAACTGGTCGGTCGGCACCAGGCGCCCGGTGGGGTTGGCCGGGTTGGCCAGGAACACGGCGTTGGGGTCCTTCTTGAAGATGCGGTCCAGGGTTTCGTTGGTGACCTGCCAGTCGTCGCGTTCCCGGGTCAGGACATACTCGGCCCGCCGGCCGGCCCGGGCCAGGGCGGCCTCGTATTCGGCGAAAGCCGGCCCGACGATGACCGGCCGCTCCATCCCCAGAGCCCGGGGCAAGAGGTGGAGGTGCGGCGTGGAACCGGCGCCTGGCAGGAAGTAATCCGCGGAAAGGCAGGTCATGTCCGCCAGCCTGGCCGACAGGCTTTCGGCCCGGACCTCCGGATAGTGCAGAGCGCGCTCGAAATCTTCAAACAGGGCTTGCTTCAGCCCGCGAGGCTGGCCCAGAGGATTGATGTTGGCCGAAAAATCTATGATTTCCGTCCAGGGGCGGCCCAGGATTCTGGCGGCCTCGAAAATCCGCCCGCCGTGGATTTGTTCCGTGTGTTTCATCCGTGCCACCCCCAGCTTCCGGTAAAAATCAGCATGACGATGAGTGCCAGGGCCAGCATCAGGATGGCCGCACTCACCATCAGCTTTTCGGCGGCCCGCACCCGGGCGGAGTCGGGTTCGTCTCCGCCCTGATTGATGACGGGTTTATCCGAAAGCACGCCGCCGTAGGAACTGGGCCCGCCCAGCCAGAGCCCCAGGGCCCCGGCCATGGCCGCCTCCGGCTGCCCGGAGTTGGGGCTGGCGTGGAGGTGCCCGTCGCGACGCCAGATCCTCTGGGCCTCACGCCAGTCATGGCCCGTCAGGCGGGCCGACCACACCAGCAGCAGAGCGGCCAGGCGGGCCGGGATGAAGTTGGCCGCGTCGTCGAGCCGGGCCGCGAAACGGCCCAGGTGGAGGTAACGTTCGTTTTTGTAGCCGATCATGGAATCGAGGGTATTGACCGCCTTGTATCCCCAGGCCAGGACCGGGCCGCCCAGGGCCAGATAGAACAAGGGGGCCACCAGGCCGTCGGAGAGATTTTCGGCCAGCGTTTCGATGAGGGCCCGCCGAATCCCGGCTTCGTCCAGGCGGGCGGTGTCCCGTCCCACCACCCAGGAGAGCATCTGCCGGGCCTCGTTTAGAAAACCGCCTTTGAGGGCCTTTTCCACCCGCCAGGTCTGGTGGTAGAGGTCCTTCAGGCAGAGGGCGCTGTAAACCAGGTAGAGCGCGGTCAGAAACCACAAAAACCGGCCCAGCCAGCCCCCGAGAGACAAGAGGAGCGCGGCCGCGGCCATGGCGGCCAGGACCACCAGGATGGCCAGGACGGCCCCGGCGGCGCGCAGGCGGGCCGGGTCGTTCCCGGCCGCCAGGCGGGCCGGCCGCTCCAGGGCGGCGATCAGGCGGCCCACCAGGCGCACCGGGTGGGGCCAGCGCGGGGGGTCGCCAATGATCCAGTCGCCGATAAAGGCGATGAAGGTGATGAGGGCGGCCATGCGCGGATCAGCGGGAACCGCCGGAGCCGGAGCTCAGGTCGGGTTGGTAGAGGTATTTCAGGGAAAAGCCGGGCGTGAGGGCCGGGGGCACCTCGATGGTCAGGCCCGGGCTGGCCTGGCTGCGCATCATGGTGTCCCACCAGGGTTTGCGGCCGTCTTCGATCACCAGTTCGGGACGTTTGTCAATGCGGATCTTACCCATTTTGGCCGCCCGCATCACCGCGTCCTCGAAGCCGCCCAGTTCGTCCACCAGGCCCAGCTTGACGGCTTCGGAGCCGCTGTAGATGCGGCCGTCGGCCAGGCCGCGGATGTCCTCGGCCTTCGCGCCTTTGGCTTTCCGTCCTTCGGTGAGGTCGGCCAGGAACTGTTCGTAAACCTCGGAGACCATATTCTGCAGAAGGGCGCGTTCGTCGGGCCGCATCTCCCGGAAGGGGGAGCCGATGTCCTTGAACTCGCCGCTTTTGATGGTCATGGCCTTCAGGCCGAGTTTATCCATCGTGCCGGAGACTTCCACACTCTGCATGATCACCCCGATGGAGCCGGTGATGGTGCCGGGGTTGGCCATGACCACGTCGCCCGCGGCGGCCACATACAGGCCGCCGGAAGCGGCCACCGAGCCCATGGAGACGACCACCGGCTTGTTGAAGGCCTTGACCGCCTTGTAGATCTCCTGGCAGGGGGCCACGGCGCCGCCGGGGGAGTTGATGCGGATGACCAGGCTTTTGATGTTGGGGTCTTCCTTGAATTTATTGAGGGTTTCCGTGACCCAGATGGAGCCGACGATTTCGTTTTCCATCACCAAGACGCCCACGCTGGGCTGCGAGGCCTTGGAAACCATGGAGCCGGCCACGGAATCCACCATTTTTCCCACGGAATAGCAGCAGCCGCCGATGACGGCCAGCCCCAGCAGCAACAGGGCCGTGGGCCAGCCCAGGCCTCCGCGGCCGCCGCGCCGGGGAGGAGGCGCCGCCGGGTGGGGGGGGAGGTGGGGCGGCAGAGTGGAGGGGCCGGCGGTCCGGGGGGCCTCGCCGCGTTGAGCCTGGTAGGCCTGCCAGTCTTCAGGTTTCATGATTGACCTCCCCGGCGGAAAACCGCCGGTACTTTTCGTCGGGCATGTTTTTTTCAACCCGGACGGGTGGAGCGCCCGGGCCGGACTTCGTCAGCGCATGAGGCGCGGCCATAACGAAAGGCCGCCCATTCCGGCGGCCTTTCGTTTGTTCCCGATCGGGTCCCTCAAACGCGGAGCGCAAGCCCCGAGAGGAGCCGGGCGGCCGAGGCCATCCCGGCTGGAGAACCGTCAGTTGTCGCCGTGGCCGGACTTGCCGTCGCCATGACCCTGCTGGGCGGCGAAGGCCTTGGAGAGCTGTTCGCCCAGGACGGACACGGAACCCCCGCTGGGGCGGGCGCTGTCGGAGTAGTCCTTGTAGAGGCGGTCGTCCTCGTCCTTTTTCATCCGCTTGATGGACAGGCCGATCTTGTGGTCGGCCGCCGACAGGGAGATGACCTTGGCGGTGATCTCGTCGCCGAGCTTGTAGCTTTCGCTCAAGGGCTTGCCCTTGGGCAGGCCCGATTCGGAGACGTGGATCAGGCCCTCGACGCCTTCGGCCAGTTCGACGAAAAGACCGAAGTCAGTGATGTTGGTGACCTTGCCGGTGGCGGTCGCCCCCACCGGGAAGCGGGCCACGGCGATGCTCCAGGGGTCTTCCTCGAGCTGCTTGATGCCCAGGGAGAACCGTTCCTGATCCCGGTCGATGGCCAGAATCAGAGCCCGCACCGAATCGCCTTTCTTGAAGACCTCGGAGGGGTGTTTGTACCGGCGGGTCCAGGAGATGTCGGAGATGTGAACCAGCCCGTCGATGCCTTCATCGATGCCGATGAACACGCCGAAATCGGTGATGTTCTTGATCTTGCCTTCAATGATCGTGCCGATGGGGTAGCGCTCGGCCACCGTGTCCCACGGGTTGGGCTCGACCTGCTTCATCCCCAGGGAGATGCGCTTGGCGTCGGTATCCACCTTCAGGATGACGCATTCCACCAGATCCCCGACCTTGAGGATGGACGCGGGATTGCGGACCTTGCGGGTCCAGGACATTTCCGAAACATGGATGAGCCCCTCGATGCCCCGGTCCAACTCCACGAAGGCGCCGTAGTCGGCCAGGGAAACCACTTTGCCGGTGACCTTGGCCCCCACCGCGTATTTCTGGGAGGCGGTGATCCAGGGATCGTCCTGAAGCTGCTTGAGGCCCAGGGAAACCCGCGATTTTTCTTTGTCGAAGGCCAGAACCTTGACCTGGACCTTGTCGCCCACGCCGAACAGTTCCGAAGGATGGGCCAGGCGGCCCCAGGACATGTCGGTGACGTGCAAAAGGCCGTCGAGACCGCCGAGGTCGATCAAGGCGCCGTAATCGGTCAGGTTCTTGACCACGCCTTCCACCACCGAATCCACGGCCAGGGTGGAGAGGGTTTCCTGCTTCTGGGCTTCGCGCTCCACTTCCAGAATGGCCCGGCGGCTCAGGACCACGTTGCCCCGCCGCTTGTTGTATTTCAATATCTTGAAGTCGAAGGTCTGGTTGACCAGGCTCTCGAGATTCTTGATCGGCCGCGAATCCACCTGGGAGCCGGGAAGGAAGGCCTCGACCCCGGCGACGTCCACCGACAGGCCGCCTTTGACCCGGGCCGTGATCAGGCCGCGGATGGTGCCGTCTTCGTTGTGAATGCGGGTAATTTCTTCCCACACTTTGATCTTGGCCGCTTTCGATTTGGACAGGACAATTTCACCGTCGTCATCATCGGCCCGCACCAGGAGGGCCTCCACCAGATCACCGATTTTTACCGTCAAGTTGCCTTCGGCATCCAGAAATTCCGCCAGGGCGATGCGGCCTTCCGATTTGCCGCCCACGTCCAACATGACGTATTCCTTGCCGATCTGCACCACTGTACCCTTTAAGACAGCGCCTTCTTCCAGAGCTTTGAAGCTTTCCTCGTAAAGCTGGTCCATGGCCAGCCCCTGGTCGGTCATTTCCTGGTCCCCGGCGCTCTGGCTCCTGGTTTCCTCGGTCTCGGAACCGCCCGTCAAATCTTCCCGCATGTTGTCGCTGTCGTGGCTGTTGAAGTTTTCCATTATTTACCCCGGACTATACATATAAAATACCTGGACGGGGCACGGCCCGTCCCGTCGGATAAGTTCACCGTTTTTTCGTCAGCCCAACGCCAAAAGACAGGAGATTTGGCCAAACAGATCGAGCCTTAGTCCAGATCGGTTTTGATCGCCCCGAAATCGCCTAAGATGCAAACCCTCTCGCTGAACTTATTCGAACTTTATTTCTATATCAATATCGCCGTGCTTTTTCAAGTCTTTTTTTGCGGAATTCGAAGGCCGGCGTGGCTTTGGGGAATAGCGGGTTCATTTTATTAGCTAATTTTTTATTTTCATTTTGTCGGCCGGTTTCATTTTTTGAGAAAGGCGATCGGAAAACGAGATATGGATCCTTCGCGCCGTCTGGCCGGAACACCCTGGCTTGACCCGAAGGCCCGGATGGGGTATACTCTTTTCCTATCAGGGGCGCTGTCGGCAGACGGCGTCTCCGGAGTCGGGGCCACGCCCCCGGCCCTCTTCAAATTCCACAGGGACGGCCCTGGCTCTTCCGCAAAGGAAGGCCGGGGCCTTTTCTTTTGGCCGGTTTTTTTTGATGGGGTGGTGCGCCCTTCACTCCGGCCGTCGCCCGGGAGGTGCGAAAATGGTGTGGATGATTTTAACCCTGGCGGGTCTGTTCGAAATCGGTTGGGCCGTGGGGCTCAAATACACCGAAGGCTTCACCCGGCTCTGGCCCACGGTCGGCACCCTGGCCTCCATGGTCGTCAGCGTGGTCCTCCTGGCCCAGGCCATGAAAAACCTGCCCGTGGGCACCGCTTACGCCATCTGGACCGGCATCGGCGCGGTGGGCACGGTCATCCTGGGCATCGTCCTCTTCCACGAGCCCGCCACCTGGCCCCGCCTTCTCTGTCTCGCCCTCATCATCACCGGCCTCATCGGCCTCAAACTCGTCTCCACCCAGGGCTGAGCCCTGGACCCACCGGATGCTGACGCATCCTCTCCGAACCCGCTTCGCTGGGCGGCCGAGGCCGCAACGTTCGGTCGGCCGGGACCATCGGGGTCGTCCACAGGGGGGGGGCGGGCGCTGGAGCGCCCTTTGGGACGAGTGCGTGGGCATAAAGGGCCGCCCGGAACCGTCGACGCCTCCACCGCGGCCGAATTGCCTGGTCACACA
>JAVBLB010000126.1:0-4186 GCA_031553735.1 Candidatus Adiutrix sp. | reverse complement strand
GGGCCCCAGGGCCAGGGCCTGGCGCCCGGGAGCGTATTCCAGGATCAGGTCGCCGGCGGCGGCCGACAGCTCGCCGGGCTCGTCCTCGGGCAGATCCAGGGTCATGACCTCGGTGAGGTTGGCTTCGTAAATCGTTCCCAGGGAGGCCGGGTGCAGGGCGGTGACCAAGGCCGCCCCGCTGCGGGCCGCGCCCTGGGCGGCCAGGACCAGGGCCCCGGTTTTGCCTCGGGCCCCCCCGGCCAACAGGGCATGGCCGAAAACGCCCTTGTGGCCGTCCAACGGCCGGGCGGGCAGGTCCGGGCCCCATTCCCCGGGGCTGGAGAGCCGGCCCAGGGGCGGGGCCAGGGCGAACATTTCCGGCGTCAGGCCGATATCCCCCACCACGATCCGGCCGCTCATGGCCGGCCCCTGTTTCAGATAGAGCCCCACTTTGGGCGCCCCGAGGGTCACGGTCAGGTCGGCCGGGAGCGGCGGCCCCCATAATTCGCCGCTGTCGCCCGACAGCCCCGAGGGCAGATCCACGGCCAGCACCCGCAGCCGCTCCCCCCGCCGGGTTTTGGCTTGGCCGGCCGCCTCCAGAATCCGGGCGGCCGGGCCGGCCAGGGGCCGATCCAGGCCGGTGCCGAAGAGGGCGTCGATGACCAGGTCGGCCCGATCCCAATCCGGCAGTTCGCCCCCGTGCTCGTCGATGACCTCGACGGGCAGGCCCAGCCGGCGGACCACCTCGAGGTTGACGGCCGCGTCGCCCGTCACCTCCCGGTCTTCGGGCTTGATCAGAAAGGTTTTGACCTGGAAGCCCCGGGCGGAAAAGAGGCGGGCCAGGGCCCATCCGTCCCCGCCGTTCTGGCCGGGGCCGGCCAGCACCACGACGGTGGGGGCGGACGGCCAGTCGGGCCAGAAGTCAAACGCGGCCCGGGCGATGCCCTGGGCCGCGTTTTCCATCAGCACTATGCCCGGCAGGCCGAAACGCTCGATGGCGATGCGGTCCAGAAACTTCATTTCCGCGCTGGTGGCCAGGTACATTTCATTTTCCCTCGTAATGGCGTTCAAAGCGGGGCACCCGGATGTGGATCGGACAGCCGGGATGCCGGGACAGGTAATCCTGATGGTATTCCTCGGCCCGGTAAAACCGGGTCAGGGGCTCCAGGGTGGTGACCACCGGCCAGCCCAGATCTTTCAAGTGCCGCGTAAGGTCGGCCGCTATTTCTTTTTGCCGTTCGTCCTGATAAAAAACGGCCGAGCGGTATTGGGTGCCCTGGTCCGGCCCCTGGCGGTTCAGTTGGGTGGGATCGTGGATTTCGAAAAACAGGCGGGCCAGGGCTTCATAGGAGACCCGGCCGGGATCGAAGACCACCCGCACCGCCTCGGCGTGGCCGGTCCGGTCGGTGCAGACATCTTCGTAAGTCGGCCGCTCCGTGTGGCCGCCGGTGTAGCCGCTTTCGGCCGAGAGCACCCCGGGCACGGTTTTGAAAAAGGCCTCCACGCCCCAGAAACAGCCGCCGGCGAAAACCGCCGTTTCGGTCGTTTCCACCGGGGGCTCGAAAGCCAGGGAGAGGGAATTGACGCAGAAGCGGGTGTTTTTATCGGTCAGGCGCTCGCCGCGAAAGACGTGGCCCAGGTGGCCGCCGCAGCGGGCGCAGACGATTTCGGTGCGCCGGCCGTCGGGGTCGGGCCGTTCCCGGACCGTGCCGGGGATGGCTTCGTCGAAGCTGGGCCAACCGCATTCCGAATCGAATTTTTGGTCGGAGGTGAAGAGAGCCTGGCCGCACTGGCGGCAGACGTAGGATCCGTCCTCGGCGTGCCGCCAGTAGCGGCCGCTGAAGGGCGGCTCGGTGCCCTGGCGGAGGATGACGCGTTCCTCCTCCGGGGTCAGGGGAGGCATGGAGTATTTGGTCATGGTGGCTCCCGATGCGGTGGGCCCCGGGTCCGGCTCCCGGCCGACGGCCGGCCCGGCCAGGGCCAACAGGGCGATGATGATCAATAGGCCAAAGGCTTTTCCGGCCTCAAGCCTTCCCATGGCCGGTCGACTCAACGGGTGGCGTGATTTACTCGTCGTCGGGGTCTGATTCGAGGTCGGATGTCCCATCGTCCGGCTCCTCCGGAATCTGGCTGAAGCGGCGGCATTCATCCAGGAAATGGGCGGCCACGGCCGGGTTGGCGTAAAAATGAAGGTGCGGATACGCGGCCAGCACCCGGTTGCGGACCAGGCCGCCGACCCAGGATTTGGCCGGGCTCTTGGTCACGGTCAGGGCGTAGTCCGGTTCCTCGCCCTCCAGGCTGGAGTGGTGAAACTCGTGGGCCCGGATGGCGGTGCCGGCCGGCCCCAGCACGGTGTCCTTCCGAAAGGTCACCGTGGCGTAGCCGAAATTCTGCAGCCGCCGGGTCATGGCCGTCCGCTGCGGAAAGAACCCGACCATCCAGTGCTTGCGGCCCTCCAGGTCGACCAGGCTCTGGCCCAGATACATCAGGCCGCCGCACTCGGCATAGGCCGGGAGCCCGTTTTCCAGGGCTTCCCGCACCTCCCGGCGCAGGTTTTCATTGGCGGCCAGTTCGGCGGCGAACATCTCCGGAAAACCGCCCCCGATATACAGGCCGTCCAGGTCCGGGGGCAGGGCCGGGTCGGTCAGCGGGCTGAAGGGCACCAGTTCGGCTCCCAGCCGGGTCAAAAGGTCCAGCCCGTCCTGGTAATAAAAATTGAAGGCCGCGTCCCGGGCCAGCCCCAGGCGCACCCGCCGGTCGCCGGCGGGCGGCAGCGGGAGAGCCGGGGCCTCGATCTCCGGAGCGGAGGCGGCCAGGGCCAGGAGGCCGTTCAGATCCAGGGTGGCGGCGGCCGCCTCGGCCAGGCTGTCCAGCCGGTTGGCCAGATCGCGGATTTCCACGCTGGGCACCAGGCCCAGATGGCGGCTCTCCAGGGTCAGGTCGGGATTTTTGGCCAGGTAGCCGAAGCAGGGCACCCCGGCTTCCTCTTCCACGAATTTTTTCACCAGTTCATAGTGGCCCCGGCCGGAAACCATATTGACGATGACCCCGGCCAGCCGCAAGCCGGGGTGAAAGCTATCGAACCCGTGGACCAAGGCGGCCGCGCTGCGGGCCATGGCCGCGCCGTTGATGACCAGCACCACCGGGGCGGAAAGAATCTGGGCCACCCGGGCGGTGCTGCCTTCACCGGATTCGGTGTGGCCGTCGAAAAGCCCCATGACGCCCTCGATCACCGAGAGACCCTCCCCGGGGGCCGGCGCCGAAAGGTGGAACAGATGGCGGATCGTGGTTTCGTCCAGCATCCAGGAATCCAGGTTGCGGGACTGGCGGCCGGTGACGAAGGTGTGGAAAGCCGGATCGATGTAATCCGGCCCCACTTTGAACGGCTGGACGGCCAGCCCCCGGCGGGTCAGGGCGCCCATGAGCCCGGCCGAAACGGAGGTCTTGCCCACTCCGCTGTGGGCCCCGGCGAGAACCAGTCTGGATTTCTTCATTATTAACCTTGACCCGGCGGAAATGAGCCCCGCCGTTTTTCACGAACAAGTGAATAAAAAATAGAAAAACCGGAGCCAAGCCCGGTTTTTCGCCAGAATGAGTTGCCAAGGGGCCGGGCTTGGCGCCCGAAGGCCGCCCCTTTAACGGCCGACGCGGCGGGCGGACATTTTGATGCGGGTGGTGGCCCGGCGGAGGCTGGCCGTGGCCCGGGTGATGTCCATCTGGCCGGCGGCGTCTTCGGCGGCCTGGGCCTGGGCCTTGGCCTGGGCCAGACGTTCTTCGGCCCGCTTCAGGGCCCGCTGGGCCCGCTCGACGTCGATGTCTTCCAGGTATTCGGCGCTGTCGGCCAGAACGCTGGCCCGGTCGGGCTGGACTTCGATGAAGCCCCCGGAGACGGCCAGGTCGCGGGTCACGCCCTCGTGGCGATACCACAACAGCCCCGGCTGCAAGTCGGTCAGAAAGGGGAGGTGGCCGGGCAGAGCGGTGAAGGCGCCCTCCGAGCCCATGGCTCCCACCGCTTCCACCGGGGTGTCCACCACGGTTTTGTCCGGGGTGACGATACGCAGTTGGATTCTTTTATCGCTCATGACGTCATACCTGTCGTTGATCTAAATCTGTTTTAAAAATACGAAAACCATAATTCGGGTCTTCGAATTTTAATCGGGGTTCGTACGGCGGCGCGGGCCGGTAAAACTTCTCCGGTCGGCCGCTG
>JAVBLB010000083.1:0-30668 GCA_031553735.1 Candidatus Adiutrix sp. | reverse complement strand
AACGTATTCTGACACATTATATTGTCAGAATCGGGTGAGCTGCCTCGATGGCTCCGAAACGGCCCCGGCGGGACCGGTTCGGAGCCATCGAGGGGGCGTTCGCCGTTTCATCGTTCGGATTTCATGCCCGCCCAAGCCATTTGCGGCGGCTGGCGGCTTTCCCGGTCGGGACCGCCAATACATATCATTTCCCGAGTGAATTTTCTTAAGGAGTCATTATTTATGAAAAGAGCTGTCCAAACGGGTACGCTTCTTCAACGGGGCTGCGGACTGACCCTGCTCACCCCCGATGAGGTTCGGGAGACCCACTACGCCGGCCTGGAGATTCTGGCCAAGACCGGCGTCTTCGTGGATTCGGACGAGGCCCTGGAAATTTTTCATTCCATCGGTTGCGTGGTGGACAAGGCCCAGAAGCGGGTGCGTATTCCGGCCCATCTGGCCGAGGCGGCTTTGGCCAGCGCGCCGTCCCAGTTCATCGTGCGCGGCCGCGACGTGAACAAGAGCCTGGTGGTCGGCGGCAAACGCGTCAGCTACACCCCTTTCGGCGAAGGTGTGCGGGTCAACGACCCCTATACCGGCCAGCAGCGCGATTCCATCAAAATGGATCTGGCGGCCATCACCCGCCTGGCCGACTGGGTGGATGAATTCGATATCATACATCGGGCTGTGGCCTCCCAGGATGTCCACCCCGAGACCTACCCGCTCCACAACTTCGAGGCCATGATTCACAACACCACCAAGCCCATTTCCCTGGGCGGCGGCAACGGCCGGCTGGTGGACAAAATGATCCAGCTGGCGGCCATGGTGCGCGGGGAGAAGGACACCCTGGCCCTGGAGCCCTTCATGGTCATCAGCACCTGCCCGGTCAGCCCCCTGAGGCTGGTCAGCGAATGCTGCGAAATCGCCATCGCCGGCGCCCGCCATCGCATTCCGGTGCGCTTCACCACCATGGCTCTTTCAGGATCCACCAGCCCCATCACCATGGTGGGCACCATGGCCGTGCAGAACGCCGAGTTCATGGCCTGCGCCACCCTGAGCCAGGCGGTCAACAAAGGGGCCCCCATCTTCCGCAGCGGCACTTCAACCCAATTGGACATGAAGAAGGGCGACGCCTCGGTGGGTTCCCCGGAAATGGCCATGATGGCCTGCATGAACGCCCAGATCGCCCAGTTCCACGGCGTGCCCTCCTGGACCGGCGGCACCTAGACGGATTCCAAGATTCCCGGGGGCGCCCAGGCCGGTCACGAAAAAACTCTGACGGCTCTGATGGCTGGCTTGGCAGGGTCCAATGTCATCTACGGAGCGGGTATGTTGGAGTGCGGGATGACCGTCGATTACGGGCAGTTGCTTTTGGATTCGGACATGCTCAACATGATCCTCTTCCTTCTTCAAGGAGAAGAAGTGAGCGAGGAGACGCTTGACCTGGAAGAAATCCACAAGGTCGGCCCCCACGGCAACTACATGACCGCCCCTCTGACCAGGAAGAAGATGCGCACCCAGAGCCGGCCGAAGTTCTTCGACCGCATGAACATGGAGGCCTGGAAGAAGCTGGGCTCCCCCGACTGCTACGAGGTGGCCCTGGAAAAGGCCAAGGAATTGTTGAAGACCCACCAGGTGGAGCCCCTGTCCGCTTCCGTGACCCAGGATGTCCGCAAGTTCATCGAGGAGACGGAGAAGGAATGGGGCGTGCCGGTGAAGAATCCCGATTTCAATCCGACCCAGGGTTTCCTCATAAAATGATCCATCGCGCCCCCGGTCCGGTTCGCCGGCCGGGGGCCGCCGGTTTGGGGGCGGCCGCGCCGTCGGCCGCCCGATATTCAACCCTCGCGGGGGCCGGAACGTCCGATGAAATGTAAATACGCCCTGTTCGACCTGGACATGACTCTCATAGATTCCATCGTGCCGCTGATGACCAGCGCCAACCTCCTGGCCGAGCGATACGGCCTGCCGAAGGTCGACTACGACGACGTCTACCGGGCCGAGGTCTCGGTGCCCAACTGCACGTTCGAGCTGCTGTGGGCGGGCCTGTGGGGCTATTACCGGCCCGAGTGGTACGAGACCTATCGCGACCACCTGACGGACGCGGAATACGCGGCCATGGAACTGTTTCCCACCGGCCGGGAGACGCTGGAGGCCCTTCGGGCCCTCGGAGTGCCCATCGGCCTGGCCTCCAACCGGGATTATCCGCGCAAGGCCTTGAAAAGCATGGGCATAGAACATTTTTTCCAGACGGTGATCGGTCAGTTCGACGTGGTCAATCCCAAGCCCGCGCCGGACGTCATCCTCAAGGCCATGGACCAGATGAAGGCCCCGGCGGAGGAACTGTTGTACATCTGCGATTCCACCGGAGACCTCAAGGCTTCCGCCGCCGCCGGGGTCCGGGCCTTCGCCCTGACCACCGGCGGGCACTCGGCTTCGGACCTCCAGGCGCTGGGGGCCTGGCGGACCGGGGACCGGCTGATCGAAGTGCTGGACGCCTTTCGCTGAAGCGGCCGCCAGGCCGGCGGCGCGGAGCTTGAAGCGGAACTTTTACTGAACCTCCCCCTATTGCGATCGTATTGAGGAAAACACTTTTTCAACTTGTTTCAGCCTTTTGACGGAGGTAGGTGCATGATTTCCAGAGTAACCAGAAAAGCGGCGATTCTCGTTGTCTTCATTACCCTTCTGCTGGCCCCGGCGGCCCTGGCCAAGGTGGAGTTGGTGACCGGTCCCACCCCCATTCCCGGCGGCGACGCCCTGGCCCCGGACGACATCACCCTGATCAACGACAAAGCCGCGGTCAGCATAGCCGTGGGCTCCATCCCGCCCTGGGGCGTGGCCAAGGGCTGCCTCATTGACGCCGCGGCCGTGGAGAACGGTAAGCCCGTCATGGACCGGTTGACCCTGGCCGATTTTTTGACGGACAAATGGGCCGAGTGGGCCAACACCGACGCCAAGGTGACTGTTCTGAAAAACACCGATAAAGAGGTTGTGGTCCAGGCCGAGCGGAACTGGCGCGACGCCACCATCGTCAGCACCTACACCATGAAGGACGGCGACGACCGCGTCTTCCTCAAAACCGTGATGACCAATAACGGCAAAGAGGAGATGAAGGACCTGATGAGCGGCTTCGCCCTCTGGGCCAAGGCCGGGGCGCTGAAGGAGCCCGTCGGGGCCGAGGGCGTCCGGGCCGGCCGCAAGGTGGTGGCCGAGATCAAGGAACCCCGCACCGGCACGACCCTGGCCTACGACCAGGACTGGGCCCTGGGGCTCTATGCGCCCTACGCCACCCACTCCAACTATGAAGGCAAGGACATGTATGGCCAGCACACCTTGAAGCCCGGCGGAAGCAAGACTTTCGAAGGCTGGCTCCAGGTTCTGCCTTCCGGCGACATTTCCCCCACCCTGGTGGCCGAGGCCGTTTTTGAGGGCAAAAAGGTGGGCAGCTTCAAAGGCACGGTCAAATCCACCGGGACCGAGGCCATCGCGATGCCGGCCGTGGTGGCCGAGCGCGGCGGCTCCATCTACACCTGGGCTCTGGGGCGGGACGGGAAATATGAAATGACCCTGCCGGTGGGCGAATACGAGCTCTACGCGGCGGCCCAGTACTATTCCCCCAGCGCCAAGCAGAAGGTCACCATCAAGGAAAAGGGCAACCCGGACATCAACTTCACCGGTCTGGCCGAACCCGGCAAGGTCACCTTCAAGGTCTCCGACGACAAAGGCCAGCCCCTGGCCGGCCGCATGGCCATCGAAAAGGGCGTGGAGCAGCCCATCGTCTTCCTGGGCCCCAGCACCATCTTCACCAAGCTGACCCCCAAAGGGCAGGTGACGGTCTCCCTGGCCCCCGGCGATTATGTCTTTTCCGCCACCCACGGCGCCTATTATATGGCCAAGCCGGTGGAAGTCCCCGTTTCCGTGGCGCCGGCCAAGACCACGAACGTTCCCGTGACCATCCCCATGATGGCCAACCCCGAGGCCAAAGGCTGGTTTAACGCCGACCTCCACCACCATTCCAACCTCCTGGACTCCGACACGCCTCCGGAGTTCCTGGTGCGGTCCCAGGTCGCGGCCGGGGTGGATTTCACCTTCATCAGCGACCACGACACGGTGGCCAACCACAAGGAAATCGAAAAATACAGCAAAGAGGCCGGCCTGATCTTCATCCCCGGCGTGGAGATTTCCCCCTCCTGGGCCCACTTCAACGTCTATCCGCTGCCCTTGGGCCAGGGCGTTGACGTCGACGCCACCAAGGCCACGGTGACCGAAGTCTTCGCCGCGGCCCGCAAGGCCGGGGCCAAGGCCATCGTCGTCAACCATCCCACCATCGAATACGGCTACTTCACTTCCCGCGATCGCGGCACCATCCCCGGCGGCGTCTTCGACAAGGGCTTCAACCTGGCGGAAATCAACTCCCTGGAGAAGTTCGAAAAAGACGTGCCCGAGTATTGGAAGCTGTGGAACGAGGGCGACCGCTTCTACCTGTCCGGCGGCACCGACAACCACAACGTCTGGAAGAGCCTGTCGGCCGTCATGCGCGCCTTCGTCAAGATCGACGGCCAGCCGACCATGGACAAGTTCATCGACGGCCTCCTGGCCGGCCAGGCCTTCATCAGCCAGGGCCCCCTGATCTATCCCGAGACCATGTTCGGCAGCGTGCTGCCGGCGGGTAAGGACGCCGCCCTGGGCTTCGACCTGGAAAGCGTCATGGGTCTGGACAAGGCCGTGCTCATCGCCAACGGCGAGGAGCTGGAGAGCAAGAGCTTCGAAGGCCAGCCCGAGAAGGCCCGGGCCGAATTCACCGTCAAGGCCCCCAAGGCCGGGCAGTGGTTCTCCCTGATCGTCTATGACAAAGACGGGCGCCGGGCCTGGGGCAACCCCGTCTGGGTGGAGTAAACCGGACGAGCCCGCCGGCGCCCCTTCCGGGAGCGCCGGCGAGGCCTTCACAACGACCGGATACAAAGCGGGGCCGGGCTCCGTTCCAATAAAAAACGCCGCCGGACGGCGGTACATCACGGCGAGGCCTCCGGGCTTCCGCAAGGAGTAAAGACTGATGAGCAACTCGAAAATGGACACCTCGAAGATGCTGTATTTCAAGAAGCCCGACTCGGCTTTCACCAACAAGCAGTTCATCGACGCCGCCAAGATGCTGAAGCGGGCCAAGAGTGTCTATGAGAAAAGCGACATGACCTTCGTCCGTTCCCAGATCAAGGAAGTGGTGGAGGCCAACTACGACCTGGGCGAAGTGCTGGAGGTCTATGAGATCTTCGGCGGCTACGTCAACCGCAGCTTCGGGGTCATCTGCGAGAAGGACGGCCGGCAGACCGACTACTTCGTGCGCAAATACAAGGCCAAGTTCAACAGCGAGGCCAACCCCGACGACATCCTCTATGAGCACATGCTCATCAACTACTGCAAGGAAAACGGCCTGAAGGAGGCGGCCTACGTCTATTCGGCCAAGAACGGCTCCACCATGATCAGCCTGGTGGACCAGGACGAGACCGGCAAGGACCTCAAGCGCTACTTCGCCGTCTATGACTACCTGCCCGGCGAGGACCGCTACACCTGGGTCGACAACGAGAACACCCCGACCGAGTTCCGCAACCTCGGGGCCCTCCAGGCCCGGTTCCACAACTACGGCCGCGGCTTCAACCCCGGCAAGCTCGCCAAGGCCGAGCCGAAGATCCAGCAGCTTCTGCCCAGCTTCGTCAACCTCTTCACCAAGCTGGCCGGCCGCGACTTGCCCAATTCCATCTTCCATGCCTTCTTCAACTCCAAGCTGCCGGCGATCCTTGAAAACGTCAAGAAGAACCAGATCCCCGACGAAGCCTTCAGCAAGATGCCGGAGACCCCCATCCACTCCGACCTCCACGCCGGCAACGTCAAGTGGGAGGGCGACGACTGCACCGGCATCTTCGACTTCGACTGGTCCAAGATCGACGTGCGGCTGTTCGATGTCTGCTTCGGCCTGATCTACTGCTGTTCCTCCTGGCGCCCGGAGACCGACGGCATCCTGCGTCTGGAGGACTGCCGCTGCGTTCTGGAGGGCTACAATGCGCAGCTCAAGAAGCTGGGCGGCGCCCTGGAGCCCCTGAACGCGACGGAGAAGGAATACTTCCCCATGATGATGGGCGCGGCCTGCCAGTATCTCATCAACTGGTGCACGAACCTGTATTTCTATGAGGACCCCGAGCTGGTCAACGACTACGAGGCCCTGTATTACCTGTTGCACATCACCCGTTTGATGGACTGGATCGAAGCCCACAAGGCCGACCTGGCCAAAGCGGTCGCCGACGTCTGATCGCCAACCAAACCGCCGGCCCCGCCGCCGCGACCGGGGCGGGGCCGACCGGACCATAGAGAGGAGAGACAATTTATGGCCGAGAAGAACAACGTCTTGCAAGTTCTTGAGAACAAACAGCTCAAGCTGGCCAAGATCGGCATCATCACCGGCATCATCTCCGGCATGCTTTGGGGTGCTTCGGGCACCACGCTGTGGGAGGCCATCAACTTCGCGCCTTTTACTCAGCTGGATCCGTCCGTCACTCAGGCCGAGGCGGCCAACCTGGATTACCTGGTGGTCGTATTCGGCATGGGGACCGGTTTGGCCCTGGCTTTCATGCACGACTTCTTCGCCGCCCTGTGGTGCCTGGGCTTCAACGGGGCCAAAGGCAAGTTCCGGGAATACGGCCGGGCCCTGGCCACCACCCCCGGCAAAATCGTCTGCATCGGCGCCATTTTGGGCGGCCCCATCGGCATGAGCGGCTATCTGCTGGGGGTCACCTTCGCCGGCCCGGTGTATTCGCTGCCGATCACGGCGTCTTACCCGGCCCTGGCCGCGGTGTTGTCTTTCTTCATCCTCAAGGAACGCAACCCTTTACGCGTCTGGATCGGTGTGTTGGCCTGCATCGCCGGCTCCTTCATCATCGCCTGGGGCGACCCGGGGGTGGCCCCCAACTTCATGCTGGGCATCGCCCTGTCGACCCTGGCCTGCATCGGTTGGGCCACTGAAGGCCTCTTGGCCACCTACGGCATGGACATGCTCGATCCCGACGTGGCCCTGGGTATCCGGGAAGGCTTCAGCGCCCTGATTCTCGGCGTGGTCGTGCTGCCCTGCCTGGGCTTCTACATGGCCTCCAAGGGGCTGGTCGGCAACGTGGCCACCGGCTGGGAACAGGTGGCCGGCACGTTTGCCGCTATCGGCAGCAGCCCGGCGATCTGGCTGTGTATCCTGGGCGGCTTCTTCGGCGGTTTCAGCTACATCGCCTGGTACCGCACCCTGTACACCTGCGGCGTGGCCCGGGGTATGGCCTTCAACGTCACCTACGCCTTCTGGGCCGTGGTTTTCGGCGCCATCGTCTACGCGATGAAGGGCGGCACCGTCTCCGAATACATCACCCCCAACGCCTGGATCGGCGCGATCTGCGTCTGCGTGGGCGCCATTCTGGTTTCCATCAACCCCCGCGAGCTCTTCAAGCTCCGCGACGCGTGCTAAAGGAGGCGCTCCATGGTAAAGCTTCCGTTGCGTTTCGGCATCCTCTACATTCTGAACAAGGCCGGCGGCAAAGATATGACCACCAAGGACATCTATGACCAACTGGCCAAGGAATACCAGGGCGAGGGTCAGTTCGGTCTGGAACAGATGGAACAGCACCTGATGGCCATCAAGGCCACCGGGCTCATCGAAGGCCGCGACCCGTATCTGGATGAGGCCGGCGAAGCCCGCTATCACTACATCATCACCGATTACGGCCGCAGCCGCATCAAATATCTGCCCAAGCAGTGGCAGAGCTGAGGCTCCGGCGATAATCGGACCCCGCCGCGAATCCCTTTTCGGGGACCGCTCTGCGGATTGAACGAACCTATGCCAGCCGCCGGCCCCGCTTCGGGCCGGGCGGCGCCGGACGGCAGCCCGGCGCCGCCCCGGCCGGGCTTTGGCCAGGCGGCGGATTTATCATGCCGGCGAAAGGGACGCGCCCCCGGGCGCCGTTTCCCCGCCCGGGAGGAGACCATGAACTTTTATAATTTTTTTACCGACGAGCAGAAGAAGAATATTCACGAGGCTTCCCTGACCATCCTGGAAGAAACCGGGATGCTGGTCAAAAACAAGGACGCCGTGGATATTTTCAAGAAGCACGGCTGCCAGGTTGACGGCCAGATGGTCAAGTTCCCCCGCAAGCTGGTGAACGAAAAAATGGCCAGTGTGCCCCCCACCTTCACGTTCAAGGCCCAGAATCCGGACCTGGACGTGACCCTCCCGGACTGCCGGCCGGTCATCGTCACCGGCTCCTCCGCCCGCAACGTGGTGGACCCCATCACCGGGGAGGAGCGCCGGGGCACCAGCCGGGACGTGGCCAACATCGCCTACCTGATCAACGAACTGCCCGGCTTCGACATTTTTTCCATCTCCATTCTGGCCGACGACGCGCCGCCGGACATGCGTTCGCTCTATCGCTTCTATCCGGCCCTGAAGAACTGCAAGAAGCCGGTGCGCTCCAACACGCCCACCATCCCGGACCTGGAAAAGGTGCTGGACATGGGCTACACCATCGCCGGGAGCAAGGCGGCCTATATGGACCGCCCCTTCATCAACCACCATTACTGCCCGGTCATCTCCCCGCTCGTCTATGACGTGGAGTCCACCGAGGCGGTCATCCATCTGGTGAAAATGGGCCTGCCGGTTTACGGCACCATCGTCCCCAATGCGGGCATGACCTCGCCCATGAGTCTCTTGGCCACCCTGACCCAGGGCAACGCCGAGTTCCTGTCGCTGTGCTTTTTGATGCAGGCGGTGCGGCCCGGCGCCGAGGTCATCTACGCGGTCTTGTCCACCGTGGCCGACATGCGGGCCGGCGCCTACACCCCCGGGGCCATCGAGACGGGCATCCTCCAGATGGGTCACTCGGAAATGGCCCGCTTCTACAACGTTCCTTCCGGCGGCTACATCGGCCTGACCAACTCCCAGAGCAACGACGTCCAGAACGGTTACGAGACGGCCATGAACACCACCGCGGCCCTCCTGGGCGGCGGGGACCTGTTCAACATGGGGGGCCTGCTCGGCGGGCTGATGGCCTTCGATTTCGCCAAGGCGGTCATCGACAACGAAATCGCCATGAACCTCAAGCATCTCCGGAAGGGCATCCCGTATCAGGAGAAGGATTTCTGCCTCGATCTCATCCACAAACTGGGGCCGGCCGGCAACTACATGGATCAGCCCCACACGGCCAAGAACATGCGCAAGGTCACCCACTACCCCTCCATCGGGGTGCGCGGTTTCCGCAGCAAGTGGGAACACGAGGGCCGGCCCGGCGCCGCCGACCAGGCCTACGCGTTGGCCAAAAAGATCCTGACCCAGCCCAATAAGAACGCCTTCAGCGCCGAGCTGGACAAGAAGGTCCGGGATCACATTCCGAACCTGCCCGCCGGCGACGCCGTCTGGTACGAATAACCGGACGGGGGCGATTCTTCGTTCCGGCCGCCGGTTCGGCGGCGGATTCAGCATGGAAAAAGGGGCGGGTCCGTCTCGCCCCTTTTCCCCGCACAGGTGCGGGCGCTTTTTTCAGCCCGGCAGAGACGCGGCTTCCGCGGCGTCCCAAACCGGTCACCCTGTCCGGCGGCGTCGCCCATCGGCGCTTTGAGGGCGAAAACGACAGGAGGGTATTGATATGTCGGCGATGGACACCTCGCGGATGGAGAAAATCAAGAGCATCAATTCCAACAAATTTCTGGAACTTCTGGACCGTTCCAAAAGCCTGAAGCGGTCGATCGACTATCTGTACAAGACCATCGACAATCAGGTGCTGCGCAACCAGGTGGTGGACCTGGTGGAAAACCACTACGACCTGGGCCGGGTCCAGGAGGTCTACGAGGTCTTCGGCGGCTACACCAACCGCAGTTTCGGGGTGCTCTGCGAAAAGGACGGCCAGCGGCGGGAGTATTTCGTCCGCAAATACAAGGCCGCGGCCCTCGACGAAGACGTGACCCTGGAGCACAAGCTGATCAATTACGCCATCAGCCAGGGCTTCAAGGAGGCGGCCAATATTTTCGTCAGCCGGGAAGGCACCACGTTCGTCAAGATCAAGGAAATCATCGGCGGCAAGCCCAAGACCCGGATTTTCGCCGTCTATGAATACCTTGGCGGCGAGGACAAATACACCTGGATCGACAACCACTGCACGCCCGCGGAACTGTACAACCTCGGCGCGCTTCTGGCCAGGCTGCACAACTGCACCCGGGATTTCGACCCCGGGCCCATCGCCAAGGCCGAGCCGAAAATCGAGGTGCTTTTCCCCGACATGAAACGCATCTTCAGCGAACTGGCCGCCCAGCCCCTCGACACCAAATTTCACGATTATTTCGGCATGAGCCTGCCGCGCATCATGGACGTCATCGACCGGAACCTCATCCCGACCGAAGATTACGCCAAAATGCCGCAGACGCCCATCCACTGCGACTACCACGCCGGCAACGTCAAGTTCGAGGGCGAGGAGACGGTGGGGCTGTTCGACTTCGACTGGTCCAAAACCGACGTGCGCCTCTTCGACGTCTGCCTGGGCATGGTTTATTGCTGCAGCTCCTGGCATGTGGCCACCGACGGGCAACTGCGCATCGGGGACTGCCGGCATTTTTTGGAGGGCTACAACGGGGCTTTGGAGGGCACGGCCCTGGGCAAGTTCAACGAGACCGAAAAAAAGTATTTTCCCCAGATGATGACCATCGCCGCGGTCTATCTGGTCTACTGGTGCACCGAGCTGTGGTATTATCTCGACCCCGAGGGCACCAACGATTATGAATCCATCTACTACCTCATCCACTTCATCCGAACCATGAAATGGATTTCGGTCAACCGGGGCGATCTGGTGGCCCTGGTCGAATCGGTCTGACGGCGGTTTTCCGCCCCCGTACCCGAATGAAAAACGGCGCGCCTCCCGGTTTGGGAGGCGCGCCGTTCGCGTTGAGGCGGGGGCGTGAAGACGTCAGGGCATCGTCAGCGACCAGTACCAGGCCAGAAAGGCCGGGCCGAAAAAAAGATAGAGCATGGCGCCCAGCACCAGAAAGGGGCCGAAAGGCAGGGCCTTCATGGCCCAGCCTTCCTCCGGCGGCCGGCCGCGCGACAGGAACATCAGCCCGGCCACACTGATCAGGCCGATGACGGTGGACCACAGAATCACCAGCGGCACGGCCCGCCAGCCTAAAAAGGCCCCGATCATGCCCAGAAGGGGCGGATCGCCGTCGCCCATGCCTTCGCGGCCCCGCGACAGCTTGTAGGCCATCGACACCAGCCACAGTGACGCCCAGCCCAGGGCCAGGCCCAAAACCGAGCCGGTCAGGGAGGTCAGGCGCGGCCCCAGGCTCGGCTCCAGCGCCGTCCACAGCCAGGGCCCGGGGAGCGAGACCGAGGGGTCGGCGAAGGCGCACAAAAGGCCCGCCGCGGCCGTCGGATACATCAGGGCGGTGGGTATGACCATCAGCTCCAGGTCGATGAGGGCCACGGCCAAAAGGTTCATGACGAAATAGAAATACAGGATGAAGCTGATCGACAGGCCGAAGCGTTGGAAGAGGTAGACGGCCAGAAGTCCCGAAGCCAGTTCCACCAGGGGATAGCGGATGGCGATGGGCCGGCGGCAGTCGCGGCAGCGGGCCCTGAGAAACAGCCAGCTGAAGACCGGGATGTTGTCATACCAGCGGATCGCCGCGCCGCAGGCCGGGCAGAAGGAACGTTTCGGCCGGGAGATGCTCAGGCCCTCCCGGGGCAGCCGGTAGATGACCACGTTGAGAAAACTGCCCACCGACAGGCCGAACAGCAGAATGAGAAAACAGGCGGCGTATTCCGCCGCGGCCGAGTAATCCATGGCCGGGGACCTCACAAGGAAAGGATGGGCGGCCGAACCTTCGTCCCGGCCCAATCGCTCCGCGAGCGATATAATCGCCTTCCAGGCCCCGAATGGGGCAATGCGCCGCCGAAAAGCGGTCTGGCTGAAACCGATCGTCCGGGAACAGGCTCAATCGCCTCCCCGCCTTGCGATGGTGGTTTATCGCCCGGCGGCGAAGCCGCATCGGCGTCCGGCCCTTCCGGGCGGGACGGGCGGCGATCGCCTTCCGTCCTCGGCCGGGGTCAGGAGAAAATTTTCTCCAGCTTTTCCTGAAGCGTGTCGGCGGTGAAGGGTTTGACGATGTAGTTGCTGACCTTGGCCTTGACCGCTTCGATAATGTTCTCCTGCTGGGCTTCGGCGGTGACCATCAGAAAGGGGATGTCCTTGAGGTGGTCGGAGGAGCGCACGTGGCGCAGCAGTTCGATGCCGGTCATGTTGGGCATGTTCCAGTCGCTGATGATGATGTCGAATTTTTCGATTTCCAGGAGCGCGGCCGCTTTCTCGCCGTCCTCGGCTTCCGAAATGTTGGTGAAGCCCAACTGGCGCAGAATGTTCTTGACGATGCGGCGCATGGTGGAAAAGTCATCGACCACCAGCACTTTCATGTTCTTGTCGTAACCCATGGCTTTTCTCCACTGAATGTTCCGGGCCCCGAATGGGGCAATGCGCCGCCGAAAAGCGGTCTGGCTGAAACCGATCGTCCGGGAACAGGCTCAATCGCCTCCCCGCCTTCCTTCGGCCTTCCCCGGCGCTGTCTTCCAGGACCCGGAAGGCCATTAAACCGGATTGTACCAAAACCGGCCGGTCATGACAAGGCGCCAGGCGGACGGCCGCGCTGGAGACGTCGCGGAACCCGGAGCGGGAAACATTGTCGTGACCTGGTCATGGACGCTTGGCGGCGGCCGGGCCGAAGGTCAATCGCCGCCGGCCGGGGGGCAAACTGGAAAGGTTGGAGGCGCGAAGGCCCGGTCGGTCTTTTGGGGAAAGACGGTGGGCCGTCATTCCCCCTTTTAACCCGGCCGGGCGCAAAAAAGAAATGACGGCGGGCTCCCACCGCTTTTCACCCGCTCGAAAGTCGGGCGCTCCCCAACTTCCAAACCGAAAAATCGGCCTGGCGGATAATTATTACTCCGGCAACACAACAAGTCACACTCGCGATTTCGCCAAAGCCCGAAATCGCTGGACTTGGCCGCCCGAGAATCGACTTCGTCAACCACCGGGTCAATAATGTTCCGGCCAGGCCCCGGACTTCGGGGGCCGGTCACGGCCCGGAGCGGATCAGCCGATAGTCGTCGAGGTATTCGGGGGCTTTGTAGATGTCCCGCCCCCCCTGAGCCACGGTTTTGATCAGATCCTGGCAGTCGGGGACCCCGGCGGCCGTGGCGGCGCCAATTTCGGCGTCCAGGGCGGCCCTGATGTCCGGGGTGATGCCTCCCAGCTTTTTGATGACGCCCATGACCAGGGCCAGGGTGTTGCCGTTGCGGCTGTTGAAGCCTTCCAGGGCCGGACCGGCTTCCGGGCCGCGGGCCTGGCAACCGGTCAGAAGGGCCACGGTGACGCTGTAGCCTTTGAACAGCCGCAGGGCCGCTTTTTTGCGGACCAGCCCGGGGGCGTCGTCGGGCCGGGTGGTCAGGCTGAAGGCAGGGGCCGTGAGGCGGGTTGCGGTCGGCGCCGCTTCCGGCGCGCCGCCGGCGGGCGCGGGCCGTTCATCATCCAAACAGCCCGGGCCGACCGTCAGCGGCAGGCCGAACAGCAATAACGCCAAGAGGATTCTTCTCATCTCGATCCCCCGCGCGGCCGGGACGGAGGCTGGTCGCCTGCGCCTTTACTGCTTGAACCGCAGATCGAATTTGTCGGAATGACCCAGGCCGGGCGACAGCTCTTTGAGCTCCCGGTCGAAATCGTCCAGCGTGGTGAAAGAGCGGTAGACGCTGGCGAAGCGGACATAGGCGACCGGATCAATTTCTTTCAGAAATTCAATGACTTTTTCGCCGACTTCCCGGGCCGGAATTTCCTTGAGGTTGGCTTCCTGGAATTGGCGTTCCAATTTTTCAATGAAGGCGTCCACCAGTTCCACGGAGACGGGCCGCTTTTCCGTGGCCTTCAGGATGCCGCTTCTGACCTTGTCGCGGTTGAAGGCCTCCCGGCGGCCGTCCTTTTTGATCAAAAGGGGAATCTGCTCTTCGACTTTTTCGTAGGTGGTGAATCGACGCTCGCACTTGAAGCATTCGCGGCGGCGGCGGATGGATAGGGCGTCCTTGCCCAGCCGGGAATCGATGACCTTGTTGTTCAAATCTCCGCAAAAGGGACACTTCATGATGCCAATAGCCTCCTGATTTGCGCTCCGCCCGGGAGCTCTTTCACTTCGACGATCATACCCTGTATCGAGCCGCGGCTGGCCCTGAACGGGCGCGGCGGCCGGGGCGGCGGTCAATTGCCCCGCCCCAAAAATCAAACGGCGATTTCTTCCCTCGCGGCGCTCAACGCCCGCGGCGATTGGGTCCCCGCCATTTGGTGTGCTTTATAAAGTGGTCCCTGTGGTTCCGGATTCCGGGGCCTGCGGAGACGGCTGCCGGAAGCCCGTGGGGCGATAGGGATCGCCTCCGGCCGTTAATGAGTGAAACCGGAGTGTAATAAACTTACCTGAGTGATAGTTATAATAAATTATATGATAATTTGCAATATATATTTTTAATTTTGGTCCATTATTTTTCCAGAATCCGCCGAAGCCTTCGCTGAAAGCCTTTGCGGCCGGGCCCGGACCCGGGCGGGGGGCCCGCCGCCGCCGGCACCTTTTCGATGGCGAAATCGGTTGGAATATGGTATATAGAGCGAGTATGAATTCCCAGAGGGGCCGCCACCCCCCTGGAACATAATAATTTCAAAGCGTAAAGCTGCACGGAGGCTTGAGGTAAGATGAAGCGTATCGAATTGAAAATGGGGAGTCTGCTGGTGGCTATGGCCCTGGTTATGGTCATGCTGGGGCTGGCGGTTCCGGCCGAGGCCCAGCAGGGTCAGGGGCAGTTCCCCATCGCCGTGGTGGACGTCAACCGGGTTTTCAGGGATTCCAAGCCGGGCCAGGCCATAGACAAGACCCTGAAAGACCAGGGCGCGAAGCTGGAAAAAGACATGAAGGCCAAGGACGACGAGCTCAAGAAGGTCTATGACGCCCTGATTAAGGAAGCCCAGTCCGGCAAGGCCACCAAGGAAGCCCTGGAGAAAAAGGAAAAAGATCTGCAGGCCCGGATCCAGGCCTTCCAGACCGAACGGGCCAAGGCCATCGACGACATGAACGCCTCCGCGGAAAAAGCGTTGAAGCCGTTGCAGGATAAGACGGAGAAGGCCATCAACGAGCTGGCCAAGGCCAAAAACTTCGTCATCGTTCTCAACAACGCCGGGGTGGTCTATGCTCCCGACTCCATCGACATCACCAATGACGTCATTGCGGCGGTGAACAAATAAAGACGAAGGCCTTTTGGCTTTTCGTCCCGGCCCGATCGCTCCGCGAGCGATCCGAATCCATCGCCTGGCGAGGCGATTATTCCGCCCGGTAGGCGATGATGGGCGCCGTTCATGGCGAAGTCACGGCGGCGCTTTGCCCCACCGGGGCCTGGCGGAAGGGCGGGGCTTCCGGACAGTGTTTCAGACCTGGCCCACCGACCGCTGGCGTCCGGTGGGCCAGGTTTTTTGAAAAATGAGGGCAGCCATTGTTGAAACTTGACCATCCCCGCACGCTGGGAGACCTGGCCATGGCGGCCGCCGCGCATCTGGCGGCCCGGTTGGCCGAACTGGGCGTTTCGCCCGGCCCGCCCCCGGCTCTGGAATTGAAGGGCCCCTCCGAAACGGCCGTGACCGCCCTGGCCGCGGTGGACGAGGCCGGCCCGGGCGCCCTGACCTTCGCCGTGGCCCCCGGATATCTGCGGACGGCGGCGGAAGCCGGAGCGGCGGCGGCCATCGTCACGCCGGATCTGGCGGGGGGCGATCCGCCTCTGCCGGTTCTGGTCTGCGCCGAACCCCGCCTGATTTTCGCGGTTCTGCTGGCCCTTCTGGGCCGCCGGCCGGCCGCCGAATCCGGTCAGGCCGTCTTCGCCGACCGCGACAGCGTCACTTTGGGCCCCGGGGCGGTCATCGGCGAGGGAGCGTATATCGGGCGCGGGGTGCGCCTCGGCGCCCGCACGGTGATCGGCCCCCAGGCCTTTGTGGGCGACGGGGTGGTCATCGGCGACGACGGCCTGATCCATCCCCGGGCCGTGCTCCGCTGGGGGGTCCGGGTCGGCGACCGCTGCCAGATTCACAGCGGGGCGGTCATCGGCGACGACGGGTTCGGCTACACCCAGCTCCCCCACCCGGCCGCCGGACGCCTGATCCATTTTAAAAACGAGCATCTGGGCGGGGTGATCATCGAAGACGACGTGGAAATCGGCGCCAACTCCACCATCGACCGGGGCCTGGTCTCCGACACGGTCATCGGGCGGGGCACGAAGATCGACAACCTGGTGCAGATCGGGCACAACTGCCGGGTGGGGCGCGATTGCATCGTGGTCTCCCAGGTGGGCGTGGCCGGCCACACCGTGGTCGGCGACCGGGTTTTTCTCCTGGGCCAGGCCGGCCTGGGGCCCGGCGTGACCGTCGGCCAGGACGCCATCCTGTCCGCCCAGAGCGGGCTCGGCAGCGGGAGCCTGCCTCCCGGCCGCCGGGTCTGGATCGGCACCCCGGCCCGGCCCATGGAAGAAACATATCGGACGGCGGCCCTGAGCGCCTCGCAGTTGCCCAAGGTCCGCCGTTTTTTTCAGATACTTAAAAAGAGCGTATCCTTCGAAGACCTCAAAGCCGCCTTTTTCGCCTCCGACCAGGATTCCGGAAAGGAAAGTAAATGACCGCGCCGCCATATGACATCGGGACCATCATGTCGACCCTGCCTCACCGCTATCCTTTTCTTCTGGTCGACCGGGTCACCGAATTGGACCCCTGGGTCATGATCCGGGCCTATAAGAACGTCACGTTCAACGAGCCGTTTTTCCAGGGCCACTTTCCGGGGCTGCCGGTCATGCCCGGGGTAATGATCGTGGAATCCATGGGCCAGGCCGCGGCCATGTTCATCGCCCTGTCCCGCCGGGAGGCCCCGGACCGGACCCCCGACGGGGTGGAACTGCCCGACCTCGAAGGCCGGGTGGCCGTTTTCGCCGGCTTCGACAAGGTGAAATTCCGCCGCCAGGTCATTCCCGGCGACCGGCTGGACATGGAAGTCCGGCTCCTGCGCCTCGGCAGCCGCATCTGGAAAGTGGCGGCCACGGCCCAGGTGGACGGCCAGAAGGCGGCCGAGGCCGAGATGATGGCCGCCCTGTCCTGAGCCCTCCGGGGATCCCGCGGGCTTGTTTTTTCCCGCCGGCGGCACCCGTTTTTGGCGGCCGCCGGCGCGTGTCCACCAACCGCCCCATGAGCCGCGACGCGGCGGGGACCGGAAAGTTGAGTTCATGTCCATTCATCCCACGGCTATCGTCGACCCCAGCGCGGAAGTGGATTCCAACGCCTCCATCGGCCCCTACGCCCTGATCGGACCCCGGGTGGTCATCGGGCCGGAGGTCGAAATCAGGGGCCACGTCTATATAGAAAAAGACACCACCATCGGACGCGGCACCCGCATCTTCCCCTTCGCCTCGGTGGGGGCCGATCCGCAGGACCTCAAATACCAGGGCGAGCGGACCCAGTTGGTCATCGGGGAGCGGGTCACCATCCGCGAATCGTCCACCATCCACCGGGGCACCGGCCACGGCGGGGGCTTCACCCGGATCGGCGACGGCTGCCTGGTCATGGCCACGGTGCACGTGGCCCACGACTGCCAGTTGGGGGCCGGGGTCATTCTGTCGAGCTACGCGGTCCTGGCCGGGCACGTTTCGGTGGGGGAGGGGGCCATCATCGGCGGCCTTTCGGCCATCCACCAGTTCTGCCGCATCGGCCAATACGCCTTCCTGGGCGGCGGCTCGGGGGTGGTCAAGGATCTGCCGCCCTACATGGCCGGGGCCAGCAGCGGCTCACGGGACGTGGTCCTGTCCGGCCCCAACGTGGTGGGCCTGCGCCGCCGCAACGTGCCCCTGGAGACCGTCCGGGCCCTGAAGGACGTCTTCAACATCATCTGCCGCAACCACCGCCCCCTGACCGAGGTGCTCACCGAGGCCGAGGAGGAATACGGGAGCCTCCCGGAGGTCCAGACGCTGATTGAATTCTACCGCTCCTCCGAGCGCGGGGTCTATCGGTGAGTGGGCCGGCGGTCATCGGGCTCATCGCCGGCAACCGCGAACTGCCGCTGATGGCGGCCGCCAAGGCCCGGGAGCTGGGCCGGCCGGTGGCGGCGGTGGGCATCGAAGGCGAAGTCGATCCGGCCCTGGAGGGCCTGACGGCCGCCTTCACCCGCCTTAAGCTCGGCCAGCTCGCGGCTCTCTTGGATTTTTTCCGCGAGGCCGGGGTGCGGGACCTGGTCATGATCGGGGGCATCGACCGGGAGACCATCCTCCTGAACTACGAACCCGACGAGATGTTTCTGGAGATGCTGGAGGGGCTGGAGGATTTCCACACCGACCGGATTTTGCGGGCGGTCACGGCCCGGCTGGAGGCCCACGGCTTCCGGTTGCGGGCGGTGACCGAGCTTTTGCCGGAGCTCCTGACCCCCCCGGGCCTCCTGACCTCGGCGGCGCCGGGCCCGGACCTGACGGCCGACCTCAGGGTGGCCTGGCGCATCGCCAAGGAACTGGGGCGCCTGGACGTGGGGCAGACCGTGGTGGTCAGCGACCGCATCACCCTGGCCGTCGAAGCGGCCGAGGGTACCGATGCGGCCGTGATCCGGGGCGCCGGCCTGGCCGGCAAGCCCGCGGCCGTGGCCAAGGTGGTCAAGCCCATGCAGGATCTGCGCCTCGACCCGCCGGTGATCGGGCCGGAAACCATCCGGGTCATGGCCGAGGCCAAGGTGGGCGCCCTGGCGGTGGATGCCGAGCACATCCTGATCATCGACCGGGCGGAGACCGTCCGCCTGGCCGACCAGGCCGGCCTGGCCGTGGTGGCCTGGACCGACCAAATGGCCCGGGGCGCGTGACGGGGCCGGAGGCGGTTTGCCCGTCCCGGCCGAAACTGTTGAAACCGAAAGGTGCGAGGCGCGATGGCCTCTTCAGGCGAACACGATTTCCGCCGGATCAAGATCATGATTTCGGCGGGGGAGAGCTCCGGCGAAATCCACGGGGCGGCTCTGATCCGAGCCGCCCGGGCCCGGGGGCTGGACTGGACCTTCTTCGGCCTGGGGGGCGACCGCATGGCCGAGGCCGGGGCCCGGCTTCTGGCCCACGTGCGGGATACGGCGGTCATGGGCTTCACCGAAGTGCTGGGCTCCGTGCGCCGCCTGTTGGCCATCCGGGCCGCCCTCAAGCGCAGCCTGGAACTGGACCGCCCCTCGGCCCTGGTGCTCATCGACGCCCCCGATTTCAACCTCCCCCTGGCCAAGGCGGCCACGGCCCTGGGCATCCCGGTCATCTACTACATCTGCCCCCAGGTCTGGGCGTGGCGGGAGGGCCGGCTGAAGCTCCTGGCCCGCTGGACCCGGCGGCGGGCCCTGTTGTTCGCCTTCGAAAAGAAGTTTTACGAGGATCGGGGGGTGAGCGCCGACTGGGTCGGGCATCCCATCCTCGATGAACTGCCGCCCCCGCTTTCCCGCGAGGAGGCCAAGGCGGCCCTGGATTTCGACCCGGCCCGGCGGCTTCTGGCCATCCTCCCGGGCAGCCGGCGGAAGGTGGTGGAGCGTCTGGCCCCGCCTCTTCTGGAAGCGGCCGACCTGCTGTTGGACCGCGACCCCCAGCTGGAACTGGCCCTGCCCCGGGCCGACTCCCTTGACCCGGATTTCCTTCAGGCGTTCGTGGATCAGGCGCCGCCCCGGGTGCGGGAGCGCCTGCGGATTTTCGAACGAAAATCCCACCAGGTTCTGGCCGCGGCCGATCTGGCCCTGGTGGCCTCCGGCACTTCCAGCGTCGAGGCCACCTTTCTGGGCACGCCCCTGGTGGTGGCCTATCAGGCCAGCCGGCTGTCCTGGGCGCTGGGCCGGCTCCTGATCTCCGCGCCGTATGCCACCATCGCCAACCTGGTGGCCGGGCGCGAAGTGGTGCCGGAACTGCTCCAGGAACGGGCCACGGCCCGCAACCTGGCCGTGACCGCCTGGCCGATCCTGGCCGGCGGCGTGGCCCGGGCCCGGATGATCGACGACCTGGGCCAGGTCCGGCGGGAACTGGGCGAGCCCGGGGCCTCGAACCGGGTGCTGGACATCATCGCCGAGGAATTACATTTTTATTCCGGCCTTACGGACGGGTCTCAGGGCTTGGAGCGGGAGGGGGCCGAACCCGCCGCTTCGGCCGAAATCGGGGATCGCCGATGATGGTCGAGTTCCTGGAAGGGCGGGACTTCATGACCGCCTGGGTGCTGTCGTCGGCGCCGCACCGGCTGTCGGTGCTGGCCATGAACGGCCGGGAGATGACCGTCGGCCGGGCCCGGGTGCTCAACACCGCCGACCTCCCCGATCCGGGGACCAAGGGCGGCCGCCTGGAACTGTTGCGGGCCGCCGACGCGGCCCGGCGGACCCTGGCCGGCGAGGTCGACCTGGGCGAGCTGTGGGATATCCTGGCCGGCGAGGGCGATTCGTTTTCCTATGAGGCCCTGGCCGCCCTGTATTTCGGCGGCACCCCGGCCACCGACGAGGTTTCGGCCCTGGCCCGGGCCGTTTTCGCCGACGGCCTGAAGTTCCGCTTCACCCCCGAGGGCGCGGTGCGCCACTCGGCGGAGGAGGCGGCCCGTCTGGAGGAGGCCCGCCAAAAAGCCGCCGAGGCCGACCGGGCCCTCGCGGCCATGGCCGACTGGATCCGGGCCGCCTCCGAAAGCGCGGTGGCCCCCGAACCGCCGGAGGGGGACCGGGCCCGGGAAATGCTCCTGGACCTGGCCCTGTGGGGCGAAAAGGCCGCCCGGCGGCAGGAGGCCAAAAAGCTCCTGGACCGGGCTGGGCTCCCGCCGGACGAAGCCGGGGCCGCCCGGGCCCTGGTGGCCGTGGGCGAATTCACCCGCCATGAAAACCTGGAACTGCGGCGGCTGGACGTTCCCCTGACCTTCAGCCCGGCGGCCGCCAAGTCCGTGGCCGCCCTGGCCGCCGGCGCCGCCGCCCGCCGGGCCGGCCGCCTGGACCTGACCGCCCTGCGGACCCTGACCATCGATTCCAACGGGGCCAAGGACCTCGACGACGCCATCTCCATCAAATCCCTGGCCGGCGGGCGCTGGCAGGTGGGCCTGCACATCACCGACGTGGCCGCGGTCGTCACCCCGGGCTCCGTGCTCGACGACGAAGCCCGGGCCCGGGGGTCATCCATCTACCTTCCCGAGGGCAAATATCCGATGCTGCCGGCCGAACTTTCCGAGGGGCTCCTGAGCCTGACCCCGGGGGACGTCAAGCCGGCCTTCTCGTTTCTGGCCACCCTGGAGAAGGACGGCCAGGTCGGCGAGTATTCCATCGCCTCCAGCCTCATCCGGGTCGACCGCCAACTCTCCTTCGCCGAGGCCGACCAGAATCTCGACGAGGATTCCGATCTGGTGGACCTGTGGGACCTGGCCCAGACCCTCATCGCCCGGCGGGAGGCCCAGGGCGGGGTGAACCTCAACATCCCCAAGCTGAACGTCTACTTTCAGCCCGACGGTTCCCTGGGAGTGGGGCTGACCCAGTGGGACACGCCGGCCAAGACCATCGTCGGCGAATTGATGATCCTGGCCAACTACCTGGCCGCGGATCTCCTGCACAAAAAGGGCTACCCCTGCCCCTACCGCTTCCAGGAAAAACCCCGGCCGCCCGAACCCTTTGAAAGTCAGGGCGAACCGGGCGAGGCCGGCGACGACCTGGTGCTGGCCCGGAACCTGGCCGCCCGCCGCCGCACCGGCCGCTCGGGGCTGAGCTTTTTGCCGGCCCCCCACCACGGGCTGGGTCTGCCGGTCTATACCGCTTTCACCGCGCCGATGCGGCGCTATGTGGATCTCCTGGTGGCCCGTCAGTTGCGCTCCCTGGCCGAGGGCGGGCCCCCGGCCCTGAATCAGCAGGATTTTCTGCGCCTGGCCCTGCCGGCCTACGAACTGGCCCAGAAGATCCAAAAGATGCAGGGCGGCCGCCTGCGTTACTGGCTGAACGAGCACCTGGCCGGCAAGGCCGGGCAGTATTTTTCAGCCCTGGTCTTCGAACAGCATGACCGCCGCCTGCGGGTCTGCCTGACCGATTACATGCTGGAAACCGAACTCCACCTGCCCCGGGGCGACGGCTCCCGACCCCCGGCCCTGTTCGGCCGACGCCTGACCGTGAAGCTGGCTGCCCCGCCCGCGTCCGGCGAGGATGGGCCGCGTTTCGAGGTGGTCTCGTGAGCGTCATCACCGAGCCGCCCCCGGTCAAGCTCTTCGCCGCCGTTTTCGCCGGGGATCGAACCCTGATCGGCGAGGGCCTGGCGGCCATGAGCGCCATTCTGGGCGAAGAGCCGGACATCCTCAGCTCCGAGTATCCGGTGGTCGAAACCGCCTATTATGAAAAGGAAATGGGCCCCGACCTCCTGAAGGTCTACGCTTCCTGGCCTGGCCTCACCTCGCCGGAGCGCCTGGCGGAAATCAAGCTGGCGGCCATGGACTGGGAAGAGCGGCACTCGGCCGACGGGCGGCGGCGGGTCAACCTCGATCCGGGGTATATTTTCAGCGGCGGGCTGGTCCTGTCCACCGGCAAGTTTCGCGGGCACCGTCTGCCGCTCGGGCGCGGGGTCTGGGGGGAACTGACCCTCAACTACCACCAGGGGCGCTTCATGGCCTTCCCCTGGACCTATCTGGATTACCAGCGGCCCGACGTCCAGGTCTGGCTGACGATGATGCGTCAGGCCTATATGGCCGCCTTGAAACGCCGCTGAGCCCCACCGCGGGCCGGGGCCGGGAAAAGAACTTCAGCCGGGCGAGGGGAAATCCCCTTGACGGGAAGAACATACGCAGACCTCTGAGGGGGAAGACGATGATCAGAAGTATGACCGGGTTCGGTTCAGCCGCCGGCGAGTTCGCCGGCCGCACCGTGACTGTGGAGGTGAAGAGCGTCAACAACCGCTTTCGGGAAGTGGTCACCAGGATGCCGAAAATCTGCGCTCCCCTGGAGGAGGTGGTCAAAAAGCAGGTGGCCGCCCGTCTGGAGCGGGGCCGGGTGGACCTGTGGGTGCAGTTGGACGATCGGGAACTGAAGAAGCGGGCCATCAAGGTGGATTTCGAATTCGCCTGGGAGGTCAAGGCCCTCCTTTTGCAACTCAAGGAACGCCTGGGGCTGGAAGGCTCCATCACCCTCGATCAGGTGCTCAGTCTGGGCGTGGTCGGTCAGGAAGAAGAGGCCCCGGCCCTGGAGGAATTGTGGGCCGCCCTGAGCCCCCTGGTGGACAAGGCCCTGGACGGTCTGGTGACCATGCGGGAGGCCGAGGGCCTGAATCTGGCCGCGGATCTGGAAAAGCGGCTGGCCCGGCTGGCGGTCGCCAACCGCAAGGTCGAGGAACTGGCCTCCAGCGCCCCGGACGCGCTCCTGGAAAAACTCCAGAACCGCCTTTCGGAATTGGGGGCCGGGGTCAAGGTGGACCAGACCCGTCTGGCCCAGGAGGTGGCCCTCCTGGCCGACCGGGTGGACATCACCGAGGAGGTCGTGCGCCTGGGGAGTCACCTGACCCGCTTCAACGACATCATCGCCGGCCGCGAGGCCGCCGGCCGGCGTCTCGATTTCCTGTTGCAGGAAATGGGCCGCGAGGTCAACACCATGGGCTCCAAGGCCCAGGACCTGGAAGTGACCGGGCTGGTGCTGGACATGAAGGCCGAGCTGGAAAAACTGCGCGAGCAGGTGCAGAACATAGAATAATCGGGCGCCGGGCGCGCCGGATCTTTTTGTTGAGGGGGAACGGGGAGCAATGTCCAGACTGATCAACGTCGGCTACGGCAACATGGTGGCCATCGACAAGATGGTGGCCATCGTCTCCCCCAACTCGGCCCCGGCCAAGCGGCTGAAAGACGAGGCCCGGGAGGGCGGCCGGCTGGTGGACGTCACCCAGGGGCGCCGGACCCGCTCGATCATCATCACCGTGGCCAACCAGGTGATTCTGAGTTCAGTGCAGATGGATACCCTGGCCGCCCGCGTCCAGCACGAGGCCGACCGTCCGGTCGAGCCGGTGGAGGTCGTCCGGCCGATGGAAAAACAAAAATCACGCGAGGCCCGGGAGCGGGTCTCGGTGACGGACGAAAGCTTATGACGGTCGAAATGAACGATCGGCGGGGCCGCTTCTTCGTGTTGAGCGCGCCCTCCGGCAGCGGCAAATCCACCCTGAAGGACCGGATCGTCACCCGCCTTCCGGACCTGGTCTATTCCGTGTCCTACACCACCCGCCCGCCCCGGCCCGGCGAGGTCGACGGCCGGGATTACAACTTCGTGACCGTGGAACGGTTCCAGGCCATGATCGAAGCCGGGAGTTTTCTGGAGTGGGCCGAGGTCTTCGGCCGCTTCTACGGCACCGGGCGGGCCTGGGTGGAGGAGCGGCTGGCGGCCGGCCGGGATGTGCTGGCCGACCTGGACGTGGTCGGCGCGGCTTCGGTGCGCCGGCTGATGCCGGAGGCCACCCTGATTTTCATGGTCCCGCCCACGGCCCGGGAACTGACCCGCCGCCTGTCCGAACGCCGGACCGAAACCCCGGAGGAAGCCGGCCTGCGCCGGGCCCGGGCCCGGGCCGAGATCGACCAGCGGCGCATCTATGATTTCCTGTTGATCAACGACGACCTGGACCGGGCGGCGGAAGAGCTGGCCGGAATCATCCGGCACGGCCGGGGGCGGCGGGTGGCCGACCAGGAGGCCTTCTGGCCGGAGTTTTTTGCCGAACCCGGGGGCCGGCCGTGAGCGCCCGCCGCCGCCCAGGCTCCCCGAACGAAACCGGCTTCAGGCCTCGAAAAGACCAGGGGCCGCCGAAAAATTCGCCCGGTCGATCCGGAGCCGCTCTTCCGGACGCGCCGCCGGACGGGCCGGCCGCCGCGCCGGAAGACGGCACCCGGGTGGTGGGCGGCCTCAACGCCGTGCTGGCCGCGTTGAAAAGCCGGCCCCGGGCCTGCCGGGCCCTGATGGTGGCCGAGGGGCGACGCCAGAGCCCCGTGGTGGCGGAGATCTTCGATCTGGCCCGGTCGGCCGGCCTGGCCGTGCGGATCAGCCCGCGCCAGGCCCTGGACCGGCTGTACGGCCGGGAGCACCACCAGGGTGTGCTGGCCCTGTTCGAAGCCTTGGACTACGCCGATCCGGACGATTTTCTGGAGGCCCTGCCCGCCGAAGGGCCGGCCCTGATCCTGGCTCTGGACCGGGTGGAGGACCCCGGCAATCTCGGCGCCCTGATGCGCAGCGCCAGAGCCTTCGGCGCCCTGGGCGTCTTCGTGCCCCGCGAGCGCACCGCCCCCCTGACCCCGGCCGCCGTCCGGGCTTCCGCCGGGGCGGCCGAGAGCCTGCCCCTGGTCCGGGTGGTCAACCTCCGTCGGTCCCTGGAGACGCTGCAAAAAATGGGCTTCTGGCTGGTCGGCGCCGAAGGCGGGGCCGGCCGGAGCCTCTACGGCTTTGAATTTCCCGAGCGCACGGTCCTGGTGCTGGGTTCAGAAGGCCGGGGCCTCGGCCCGCTCATCCAGAAAAGCTGCGACTATCTGCTCTCCATCCCCCAACGGCGCGGGGAAGTCTCGTCCCTCAACGTCTCCGTGGCCGGCGGCATTTTTATGTCCGAATACTTCCGCCAGGTCGCGGTTTCCGAATATTGACCCGCCGACGAAACTTATCCGGAGTGATTTGGTCAAAGCCCCAAATCACAAGAGCTTCGTCGTCCGAGAAGGAATATGTTTAGCCGCCGGAGCTATAATTTCAAATTTGTATCAGACGTCGGCCGGCCAGCAGTGGGGCCAGAACAGGTCCTGGTAGATCTGGAGGGCGAAACGGTCGGTCATGCCGGAGATGAAGTCGCAGACGGCCAATTCCGGCGGGTCGGCGGCGGCCGCGGCGGGATAGTATTCCAGAAGCAGGGCGCGGTCGGCGGTGAACTGGCGATACAGCCCTTCGACGATGCGGTCGGCCTTGGCCAGGCTGGCGTTGAGGCGGGGATGCTGGTAGACGCGGTGGAAGAGGAAGTCGCGCAGGGCGTTCACGCTCTCTTCCATCTCCGGGGAAAACGACAAGGTCAGGGTTGAATTTTCGATCCGGCTGTGGTTCAAGAGGTCGCCGACCATGGCCCCGATGCGGGTGGCCACCCGGGGGCCGAAGGTCCGGGCCAGTTCCGGGGGCAGGTCGTCCGGGCTGAGGAGCCCGGCCCGGAAGGCGTCGTCGAGGTCGTGGGCCAGGTAGGCGATGATGTCGGAGATGCGGACCAGTTGCCCTTCCAGGGTGGCCGGCCCGTCGCCGTTCGGGGCGAAAATGGGGCCCCGGCCCTTGGAATGCTTGAGAATGCCGTCCCGGACCTCCCGGGTCAGGTTGAGCCCCTCGCCGTCTTTTTCCAGGCGGTCGACAATGCGCAGGCTTTGGGCCTGGTGGGTGAAGCCGCCGGGATACAGGCGGTTCAGCACCCGCTCGCCGGAGTGGCCGAAGGGGGTGTGCCCCAGGTCGTGGCCCAGGGCGGCGGCTTCGGTCAGGTCCTCGTTGAGGTTCAGGGCCTGGGCCAGGGCCCGGGCGATCTGGCTGACTTCCAGGGTGTGGGTCAGGCGGGTGCGGTAATGGTCGCCGGCCGGGTTGATGAAGACCTGGGTCTTGTAGGCCAGGCGGCGGAAGGCCTTGGAATGGATGATGCGGTCCCGGTCGCGCTGGAAGGCGGTGCGGAAAGGGCAGGGCTCCTCGGGGGCCAGGCGGACCGCGTCCCGGGCTTTGGCCGCCCAGGGCGCGAGTTGGCCTTCCTCCCGGGCCTCGGCCGCTTCTCTGAAACAAAAACCGTCTGTCACCGTCCCTCCGGCCTTCGACCCACGGGTCGGCGGATGCTCTTCCAAAGCCGGACCAGACCCCCGCGAGGGCCTGGTCCGATACATTTCACAACTGGTCGGCCGCCGACGCGCCCG
Source organism: Candidatus Adiutrix sp. (assembly GCA_031553735.1). Taxonomy (GTDB): domain Bacteria; phylum Desulfobacterota; class Desulfarculia; order Adiutricales; family Adiutricaceae; genus Adiutrix. The sequence goes on along the minus strand of JAVBLB010000083.1, from coordinate 3,696 downwards.
CCCGCCGGGGCTCAGTCGCTCAGCAGTTCCGAAATCTTGGTCTTCAGTTCGGCCAGATCGAAACTCTTGATGACATAATGATCCGCGGCGATGGACTTCATGTCGTCCTTGAAGGTGTCGTAGGCCGAGCAGAGGATGACCGGCAAATCATAGAATTTGTTGCGGATATCCTGCAGGAGGTCCAACCCGTTGTAATCCACCATCTTGATGTCCAGGACCACCAGGGCGGGCTTTTCCGCTTCGATGCGCTCCAGGAGGTTCAGGCCGCCCTCGGCGGTGATGACTTCGTAGCCCTCTTCGGCCAGTTCCTCGGCATAGAGCATCCTGATATGGGCTTCGTCGTCGACGACTAAGATCTTTTTGGTCATGCTGGCTCTCCTCCGCCGAAAAAATCCGCCTCGCCGCTTCGCGGCGCTCGCGAGGTGTTGTATTTTCTAACTCTTAATTAGTATAGCAGAGTTCCGATAAGGCGGCAAGGGCTGGAAAGGGCCCCTGGGGGCCTCGGCCCCTATTGGCGCCCCTTTACCCTGACTTCTCCACCTTTTGGCTATAAAAAAGCCCTGAAATATGCTATGCTCTCCCCGGTTGAACCCTTGCGGTTCAATTGGCCGGTATATTTGACAAAGCCCCCGGAAGAGGGCCGCCAAACTCATGCAGCAAGGGTGACGGGTCGTGGATTGGTTTCACATCATATTGGGTTCGGCCGGCGGACTGGGGTTGTTTCTGTACGGCATGACGATCATGTCCGAAGCGCTGCAGCGCATCGCCGGCGAGCGCATGAAAGCCATTCTGGGGGCGGTCTCCACCAACCGGGTGGTGGCCTGCCTCACCGGCGTCGGGGTGACGGCCCTGATCCAGAGCTCCAGCGCCACCACGGTCATGCTGGTGGGCTTCATCAACGCCGGGCTGATGAGCATGAGCCAGGCCCTGGGCGTGGCCCTGGGGGCCCACATCGGCACCACCCTGACCGCCCAGCTCTTGGCCTTCAACATCTCGGAACTGGCGCTCCCGGCCATCGCCGTGGGCAGTTTCATGCGGGTTCTGGCCGGCGGGCGCAAGACGCGGGACGTCGGCGGCTTCATCCTGGGTTTCGGGCTTCTGTTTTACGGCATGATTCTGATGCAGAGCGGGGTCAAGCCTTTCCGCGAATCCACCATGATGGTGGAATTCTTCACCATGTTCGACGCCAGCACCTTCGGCGGCGTGGTCGTCTGCGTTCTGGTGGGGGCCGGCTGCACCATGGTCGTCCAGTCCAGCGCGGTGACCGTGGCCCTGACCATGGCTTTGGCCGCCCAGGGGCTCCTGACCCTGCCGGGGGCCATGGCCCTGGTCCTGGGCGACAACATCGGCACCACCATCACCGCCGAACTGGCGGCCCTGCGCACCGACCTGGAGGCCCGGCGGATGGCCCGGGCCAATTCCATTTCCAACGTCATCGGGGCCACCTACATGGTGCTCCTGTTCCCTTTTTATGTTGACCTGGTCGAATGGTTCACCCAGGCCGTCTCCACCGGCCTGGGTCCGGCCGACCTGGTGGTGGACGGCGCCAAGCCCTACATCGCCCGCTACATCGCCAACGCCCACACCATTTTCAACGTCATCAACGCCACCGTCATGCTCACGGCTCTGCCGCTTCTGGTCAAGATCGGCAAAGCCATCACCGCCACCAGGAAAGAAGTGGAGCGCGGCAGCCTGGCCACCCCGGTCTACCTCGACGAGCGGTCCCTGTCCAGCCCGACGGTGGCCCTGAGCCTGTCCCGCAAAGAGATCGTGCACATGGCTGAAATCAGTCAGGAAATGGCCGCCGAGGTCTTTCCGGTGTTCATCACCCGCCGGCGCAAAGACCTGGGGCGCTATGAGATGCGGGAGGAAGCCCTCGATAGCCTGCAGCGCTCCATCCACCAGTATCTGGTGCAGCTCTACGGCGATCAGAACACCCCCGAGGACCACCGGGTGGTCACCGCCCAGATGACCATGGTCAACGGCTTCGAGCGCCTGGGCGACACCACCACCAACATCGCCGACATCATCAGTTTCGCCCTGGACAACCACATCCAGTTGTCCGACGAGGCCCTGGAGGAATACCGGCGCATCTCGGCGACGGCCCTGGAGTTCCACGAGCTGGTCACCGGCGCCCTCCGGGAAAACCGCACCGATATCCTGCCCCGGGCCGAGGAATTGGAGATCCAACTGGACGAGATGCGCCTGACCATGCGCGAGGGCCACCTCAAGCGTTTGAAGGCCGGCGTCTGCAACGTGGACCAGGGGCTGGTCTTCGCCGACATGCTCAACTATTTCGAACGGCTGGGGGATTATCTGCTGAAGATCAGCCGGGCCTGGGTGTCGCAGGCGGCCACCGGCCTGTGACCCGCTCAGGGGGTTGAGGCACCTGACTTCCAAGTCTAAAAATTCAAGTATTTCCAGCTCAAAATACAGACACAAAACAGACGTCAACAGCCGTCGGGACGGCATTTCCGGAAAGGGTGGAGCGGCCGAATGACTGAACGCATACTCATAAAGGAAGGCGACATCACCAGGGAAAACGTGGACGCCATCGTCAATGCCGCCAACAACTCGCTTTTGGGCGGCGGCGGGGTGGACGGCGCCATCCACCGGGCCGCCGGCCCGGAACTCCTGGCCGAGTGCCGCACCCTCGGCGGCTGCGAGACGGGCGACGCCAAAACCACTTCCGGCCATCGGCTCCCGGCCCGCTGGATCATCCACACGGTGGGGCCGGTCTGGCACGGCGGCCGTAACGGGGAGCCGGAACTCCTGGCCTCGGCCTATCGCCGCTCCCTGGAAGAGGCCGTGCGGGTGGGGGCCCGGAGCGTGGCCTTCCCGGCCATTTCCACCGGGGTGTATGGCTATCCCAAAGACCGGGCCGCCGAAGTGGCCCTGGCCACGGTCCGGGACTTTTTGAAGGAGCATCCGGAAATCGAGGAAGTGCGGTTGATCGGCTATTCGGCCGACTCCACCGAAGCGTTCCGGGCGGCCCGGGAACGCCTGGGACTGTAATACTGGAAATGCCAGGGGTGCTCAGGATTTTTTGTCGCTGCTCCACCCAGCCCTGACCAGCATTGGAAAGGATGGTGGCTGCCTGTGAAGGGGTGACCGCCGCCTCCGGCTGAATTCCCTCTTTCTTGGAGCACAGGACGGCCAAGGCTGTCTCGTGCCCTTGAGAGGCCGGGTGTTGCAGATAGCTGTTCCATGTGGTGTATGGCCGCTCCGTCCGCGCCGTGTTTCGCTTGGTTGCGACCCCGGCTCGCAGGTCGGTCAGTGCCTCCCGTTCCTGTTTCTTCAGGGCCAGCCGGGCGCGCTGACGATCGTGTTTCAGCATGGGCAGGCGCTCCAGTTCCCGGCGTTTCCGCTCCCATTTGGCCTGGTGGGCTTCATATCGACCCGGTGATTAAACATATTCTCATGCGGCGTAGGCGATGATGGGGTCTTCGAAGGATTTTCTGACCCTTTCGGGACGCCGCTGGATGGTCTTCATAGCGGAGCGGACCTTGCCTTTGACTTGTTCATTGCTCCAAGCCACCAGGCCAGTCTGGACCGGGTATTTGAGATCACCGTTGAGACGTTCGTCAGGGTTGAGTTCAGGCGAGTATGACGGCAGATATTAACCCGGCAGCTGACGAAGTCGATTCTCGGACGGCCAAGTCCAGCGATTTCGGGCTTTGGCGAAATCGCGAGTGT
>JAVBLB010000090.1:0-6599 GCA_031553735.1 Candidatus Adiutrix sp. | reverse complement strand
CGAACAAGTGGCGCTGCGGCGGCGACCGCTTCGGGATGTGATTGGGACGGCCGCCACGAAGATGGTTGGTTAGGGAAGCTGTTTGTGTCTGATGACACTACTCGGTTGACATTAAACTGTTGATGTAGCACTTAATTCGTTTTACCGACCAAGCCGCCGTCCCATCGGTCCTCTCGCGCAGCGCCACTTGTTTGAGCCGAAGGCGAGTTGTGGCGCTGCTGACGGGACATTTCGCCATTGGCACCCAGCCCGAAGGGGGTCCAGGGGGCGAAAGCCCCCGGCGCGGGTGGGTCCAGGGTAGGGTGTGCGCAGCACCCTCCCCTGGCGGGGCATGGGGCGGCGCCCCATACTCCAGATCGCCCGCCCCGCAGGGGCGCACAACGCTTACTGCCGCAGCATCCTCAGCCCGTTGGCCACCACCAGCAAACTGACGCCGATGTCGGCGAAAACGGCCATCCACATGGTGGCCTGCCCGGCCAGGGCCAGAATGAAGAAGCCGGTCTTGATGCCCAGGGCCGTGCCGATATTCTGCCACAGGATGCGGTGGGTGGCCCGGGACAGGCGGATGAAGACGGCCAGCCGTCCGGGGTCGTCGTTCATCAGGGCCACGTCGGCCGTTTCCATGGCCGTGTCCGTGCCGGCCACGCCCATGGCGAAGCCGATGTCGGCCCGGGCCAGGGCCGGGGCGTCGTTGATGCCGTCGCCCACCATGCCCACCGGCCCCTCTTTTTGCAGTTCGATCAGGGCGGTCAGTTTGTCTTCGGGCAACAGGCCGCTGCGGTACCGTTCCAGGCCGGCCCGGGCGGCCGCGGAACGGGCCACGGCTTCGTTGTCGCCGGTGAGCATCACCGTCTTCAGCCCCAGGGATTTGAGCTCGGCCACGGCCGCCCCGGTGCCGTCTTTCAGCTCATCGGCCACGGCGAACAGGGCCAGGGCCCCGTCCTCCCCGGCCAGGATGACCACGCTCCGGCCCTCCCGCTCCAATTCCTCCACGGCCGCGTCCAGGGCTTCCGAGGCCCGACCTTCCTCACGCATCCATTGCCGGTTGCCCAGGAACCAGGTTTGGCCGTCGATGACGCCGCTGGTGCCCCGTCCGGGCCGGTCGGTGAAGCCGATCACGTCGGGCGAAGAGGCCGGGTCGCCCGTCGCCTCGGCGATGGCCCGGGAGACCGGGTGGTCGGAGCGGGCGGCCAGGGCCGCGGCCAGCCGGCGGGCTCGGTCCGGGTCGGCTTGGCCCCAGGGGCGGAACTCGGTCACCGCCGGCCGGCCCCGGGTCAGGGTGCCGGTTTTGTCCAGGGCGATCCATTTCAGTTTGCGGCCCGCCTCGAGGAAGGCTCCGCCTTTGATCAACAGGCCGTGCCGGGTGGCTGCGGCCAGGCCGCTGACGATGGTCACCGGAACGGAGATGACCAGGGCGCAGGGGCAGGCGATGACCAGGATCACCAAAGCTTTGTAGATCCACGGCAGCCAGTCCCCGCCCCCCAACAGCGGCGGCAGGACGGCCGTCAGGAGGGCGGCAGCGAAGACGATGGGGGTGTAGATCCGGGCGAAACGGTCCACGAAGCGCTGGATGGGGGCCCGGCTGGCCTGGGCCTCTTCCACCGCCTGGATAATCCGGGCCAGGGTGGAGTTTTCAAAGGCCGCCGTGACCTGGTACTCAAAAACGCCCGATTCATTGATGGAACCGGCGAAGACCTGGTCGCCGACCGTCTTTTCCACGGGCAGGCTCTCGCCGGTGATGGGGGCCTGGTTGAGGGCCGAGCCGCCGCTGACGATGCGCCCGTCCAGGGCCACCCGCTGACCGGGGCGCACCCGGACCAAGGCCCCCGCCGGCACCCGGTCGGCCGGGGTTTCGAGCCAGGTCCCGTCCTCCTGGCGGACCACCGCCGTTTCCGGGGTCAGTTTCAGCAGTTCGCCGATGGCTTTCCGGGCCCGGGCCAGGCTGAGGTCCTCGATGGTCTCGGCCACGTTGAACAGGACCATGACCATGGCCGCTTCCGGCCACTGGCCGATGAGAAGGGCCCCGGTCACGGCCACGCACATCAGGGCGTTCATGTTCAGGTCGAAATTCCTGAGCGCCGTCCAGCCATGACGATAGGTCGCCAGCCCGCCCAGGGCGATGGCCGCCACGGCCAGGGCCAGGCTCAGGCCGTCCCAGATATCCAGGCCGGGGCCCGTCTCGACCGCCGCCGTCAGGCCGCCGGCCCCGGCGGCGCCGACGAGATGGGCGATTTCGGCGCCCAGGGCCAGGAGCCCGGCCGCCAGAAGCCTCGGCCAGGGGCTTCGGCCGGCGGGGGCCGGCGTCTGGTCCGCCGTCGCGGGGGTCTCGCCGGTCACCAACCGGGCGGTCATGTTCAGGGCCTTCAGGGCCGCCTCCACCGGCTCGAGAGTTTCCAGCCGGTGGGTGACGGTGAGCCGGCCCTTGATCAGGTTGAAATCCAGACCGTCGATTCCGGGCAGCGGCGTCAGCTTGTTTCGGATAAGGTTTTCCTCCACGGGGCAGTCCAACTGGTCGACCTGGTAGACGGCCCGGCCGGGAACGGAGTCGTCGACGGCCGGTTCGGGACGGTGGTTTTCATTCATGGCGTTTTCCCCTTGCGATTCGGTGAGAGACGACAGCGCCCGGGTTTTGGCCGGGGGCTCTATTGACAAAAGTAAGACCTATAGCTACTATAGAGTCAAGGTCTTTTTTGGGAAGGTGTCGCCATGAGCATGAACATCGGAGAATTGGCCGCCCTGACCGGCTGCCAGGTGGTGACCATCCGGTATTACGAAAAAACGGGCCTCTTGGCCGCTCCGGCCCGCAGCCGGAGCGGCTATCGGCTGTATACCGACCGGGATGTGGACCGGCTGCGGTTCATCCGCCACTGCCGGGATCACGACATCGCCCTGTCGGAAATCAAGATTCTGCTGGACCTCCAGGAGGCTCCGGACCACGATTGCTCGGTGGTCAGCGAACTGGTGGACCGGCATATCCGAAAGGTCGAGGAGCGGATCGAATCCCTGTTGCTTCTCAAGGAACAGTTGGTGCGGCTGCGGAAAAGATGTCCCCACGGCGGCCCGGTGGCTTCCTGCGGCATCATGCGGGGATTGACCGACCGTGAATTGTGCGGCTGCCGGGCGGCCGGCGAAGGCTCGGCCGCCTTCGAGGCCCCGGAGGGGCCGCGCGCCGCCGCTGCATCGCCCTGCACGGGTCCCGACGGCCGGGACGAAAGCCCGATCGCCTCTGCTCTTCACATTCAGGAAGCTTCGTAAATGGGCCGGGCGGGTCTGGTTTCGGTGCCGGTCCGATTTTTTTCGCTTAAAAAAGGGGGTTTGACCTAAGTCAAGGCATTATTCGTCCCGGGCTGGTATATTCCAACCAGATTGAAGCAACGGCCGGGAACGGATCCCGGCCATACAGCAACGTCAAGGGAGGTTATTATGTTTTGCTGGCAGTGTGAACAGACGAAAAATGGCGCCGGCTGCGATACCGGCGGCGTGTGCGGCAAGAAACCGGAGGTCGCGGATCTTCAGGATCTTCTGCGCTTTGTCCTGGAAGGGTTGAGCCGGGCCGCCCTGGCCGCCCGCAAGAAAGGTTTCGTCGATCGCAATATTGATCGGTTTACCGTGGCGGCCGTTTTCAGCACCGTCACCAATGTGGAATTCGATCCGGCCCGCCTTCAGGAGCTGATCTACAAAGCGGTGGCTTTCCGCGACCTCTTGAAGGAAAAGGGCGGGCTCGACTGCGACTGCCCCGAGATCACCTTCACGCCCGCCGCGACCCTGGACGGGCTGATCGAGCAGGCCCACAAGGCCACCTGGCGCGACCTGGACGACCCCGTGGTGCTCAGCATGCGGGAGACGGCCATTTACGGCCTCAAGGGCCTGTGCGCCTATGCCGACCACGCTTCGATCCTGGGCCGCGAGGACGCCAAGATCTTCGACTTCGTCCACGAGTGCCTGGCCGCCGCCCGGGACAAGAGCCTGACCCTGAACGACTGGCTGACCATGGCCATGAAGGTCGGGGAAATGAACCTGGCCACCATGAAGCTTCTGGACGAGGCCAACACCGGGGCTTACGGCCACCCCACGCCGACCAAAGTGCCCCTGGGGGCCAAGGCCGGCAAGGCCATCCTGATCACCGGGCACGACCTCAAAGATCTGAAGATGCTCCTGGAGCAGACCACGGGCAAGGGCATCAACATCTACACTCACGGCGAGATGCTGCCGGCCCACGGGTATCCGGAGCTGAAGAAATATCCTCATTTCTACGGCCATTTCGGCACCGCCTGGCAGAACCAGTTCGCGGAACTGCCCAAGTTCCCCGGGCCGGTCCTCTTCACCACCAACTGCATCCAGCGGCCGGCCGCCAGCTATCACGAAAACGTTTTCACCACCGGCCTGGTGGGCTGGCCCGGCGCGGCCCACATCGCCGCCGACTGGAACGGCCACAAGGATTTCGGCCCGCTCATCGCCAAAGCCCTGGCCATGCCCGGCTTTGAAAAAGACCAGGACGCCGGCGAAGTCATGGTCGGCTTCGGCCACAACACGGTGCTGGGCGTGGCCGACAAGGTCATCGCCGCGGTCAAGGCCGGCCAGATCAGCCGCTTCCTTCTGGTGGCCGGCTGCGACGGGGCCAAGCCCGGCCGCAACTATTACACCGAGATCGTGGAAAAGGCCCCCAAGGACGCCATCATCCTGACCCTGGCCTGCGGCAAGTTCCGTTTCTTCGATCAGCAACTGGGCGACATCGGGGGCATCCCGCGCCTTCTGGACATCGGCCAGTGCAACGACGCCTACTCGGCCATCGTCATCGCCTCCGCTCTGGCCGGGGCCTTCAACTGCGGGGTCAACGACCTGCCGTTGAGCTTCATCCTTTCGTGGTATGAGCAGAAGGCCTGCGCGATTCTCCTGACCCTTCTGCACCTGGGCATCAAGAACATCCACCTCGGGCCCAGCCTCCCGGCTTTCGTCCACCCGGCCATTCTGCAGACCCTGAGCGATCAGTTCGGTCTCAAGCCCATCGGCACGGCCGAGGGCGACCTGAAAGCCATTTTCGGCTGAGATCGTTTCGGCTTCCGTTCCTTAAAAAAGCCCCGCGAAGCGGGGCTTTTTTCGTGGGGCCGGTCTTCCGCGACGCCGCCGCGCGGCCGCCGAAAACGCCGTTTGGATGGGGATTTGCCGGAAAGGCTTGACAAAAGGCCTGGAAACGGTAAAACTACTGTCATTTGGTACTGGAAACCCCCGAACTCTCATCATTCCGTTTCCCCCCGGCTCCGTTCAGTTTCGCAGTTCGAGGTGGGCCTTATGAAAATCGCCATACTGGGTGCCACCGGATCCATCGGCCAAAGCGCCCTGGATCTGGCCGAAATATTCCCGGAAGTCATCGAACCGGTCGCCCTGACCTGCGGCCGAAAGGTGGAGCTCCTGGCCCGGGCCGTCGAGCGTCACCGCCCGGGGCTGGTGGCCGTTCACGGCCCCCGGGAGCGGAAAAAGCTGCGCGAACTTCTGACCGGGATGGGGGTGAAGCCCCTGCCGAAGATCGTCTGCGGAGTCGAGGGCCAGGTGGTGGCGGCGGTGGAATCCGGGGCCGAGGTGGTGCTGTCGGCCCTGGTCGGGGGGGTGGGCCTGAGGCCCACCCTGGCCGCGGTCCAGGCCGGGCTCAAAGTGGCCCTGGCCAACAAGGAATCCCTGGTGGTGGGGGGCGAACTGATCATGCCCCTGGCCGCCGAAACCGGGGCGGCCATCGTGCCGGTGGACAGCGAGCACTCGGCCGTCTTCCAGATTCTGGGCGGACTTCGGGGCCGCCATGTCCGGCGCCTGATTCTGACGGCCTCCGGCGGCCCCTTCCGGGGCCTTAAGGCCGCGGACCTGGAAAAAGTGACCCTCGACGAGGCTCTGCACCATCCCCGCTGGAGCATGGGGCCGAAAATCACCTGCGATTCGGCCACCATGATGAACAAGGGCCTGGAGATCATCGAGGCCCACCACCTTTTCGGGCTGCCCTACGATCATCTGGAGGTGCTGGTGCATCCCCAGAGCGTGGTCCACTCCATCGTGGAATACTGGGACGGCGCCCAGCTCATGCAGGCCGGCCCCACCGACATGCGCCAGGTCATCGCCTACGCCCTGAGCCATCCGGAGCGCTGGCCCCTTCTGCCGGACAGTCCCGGCGGGGGCCTGGCCAACTATTTCCCCCTGGATCTCTCCCGCTTCGCCTTCAACCAATGGCGCGGGCACCTGACCTTCGAAGAGCCGGATATCGACACCTTCAAGGCCCTGCGCCTGGCCCGGACGGCCGGCCTCGCCGGCGGCACCGCCCCGGCCATTCTCTCCAGCGCCAACGACGAGGCCGTGCGCCTCTTCCTGGCCGGGGCCATCGGTTTCGCCGACATCGCCCGGCTGGTGGAGCAGACCCTGGAAGCCCTGCCCGTCGCTCCCCTGGTCAGCGTCGAGCAGGCCCTGGCCGTGGCCGAAGAAGCCCAGCGTCTCACCAAAAGCTTCTCCCTCGACCTCCGCCGCTAGCCAGGGCTGAGCCCTGGAGCAGGGCGCGGCCCAGGGCCCACCCGAGTCGGACGGAGCCAACCCGAACCCCCGTCGCGGGGCGTGGGTGGCCG
>JAVBLB010000067.1:0-7503 GCA_031553735.1 Candidatus Adiutrix sp. | reverse complement strand
CCTTGCGGGCCCGGCTGTTTGAAACTAATGGTTTTTGAAAATTTGGGGTTTCATCCCCAAACCCCGGCCCGGGATCGGTGACCCATGAGCCACTCCGAAATCGGCCGTCCCCGGCCGATTTCGGAAGGGGTCCAGGGGACGCCGTCCCCTGGCGGGGTTTGGGGCGGAGCCCCATACTTTCAAACAGCCTTACAGGTTGTAGTCGGCGGGCACCGGTTCGGCGGGCAGGGCGTCGGCGATGGCCTTGGCCATGTCTTTCAGCGGGGTCAGGTCGGCCTCGGTGGGCACCCACTGGTAGCGGAATTCCGGGGCCGGCAGCGTATATTTCATTTCGGCCAGTTGGGCCTGGATCATCTTGGCCGCTTCGCCGCTCCAGCCATAGGAGCCGAAGGCGCCGGCCACTTTGTTCTGGAACTTCAGTCCGCGCATGTAGCACAGGACTTCGGCCAGGGTGGGGTAGATGTCGTTGTTGATGGTCGGGGAGCCCACCACGATGGCCCCGGCGTCGTAAAACTCGGTGACCACGTCGGAACGGTGGTTGGACTTCAGGCCCATGAGCTTGACCACGACGTTGTGGCCGGCCAGGGCGTCGGCCACGGTCTGGGCCATCTTTTCGGTGGATTTCCACATGGTGTCGTAGACCACCACCGCCTTGCGGGTGGGTTCCTGCTTGACCCAGCGGCTGTAACGCTCCACGATTTCCCCAAGGTTGTGGCGCCAGATGAGGCCGTGATCCGGGCAGATCATCTTGATCTTGGGCAAGAGGCCGCTGGAGACCACGGTTTCCAGGAGCTTGGCGATGGGGGTGGTGTAGGGGGTGAGAATGTTGGCGAAATATTTCAGGGCCTCATAACCCCAGACGTTGCGGGCCACTTCGTCGTCGAAGCGGCGGGAAGAGGCCAGGTGCATGCCGAAAGCGTCCTGGGAGAAAAGGATCCCCAGTTCCGGGCAGAAGCTGAACATGCTGTCCGGCCAATGAACCATGCGGGTCTCCAGGAACTGGAGGCTCAATTTGCCCATCGACAGGGTTTCGCCGGAGCCCACGGTCTTGATGTTCAGGTCGGTGTCCCGGAACTGGGCCTTGAGGGCCTTTTCCCCCATCTTGCTGGCGTAGATGGGCTTGCCCGCGCCGATGAAGGACATGGCCCACGGCAGGCCGCCGGCGTGGTCCATCTCGGCGTGGTTGGAAACGACTTGATCGATTTTTTTCGGGTCCACGATCTTGGATATGCGGCTGATCATCTCGGGGATGAAGGGGGCCTTGACCGTGTCGATGAGGGTGACTTTCTCGTCCACCACCAGGAAAGCGTTGTAGGTGCTGCCCGACGTGGTGCGATAGCCGTGGAAGTCGCGGATGTCGTAATCCACGGCTCCGACCCAGTAGACGTTGTCCATTATCTTGACAGGTTCCATTAATAGTACTCCATTTTTAAGAAGACCAGGGGGGAGCCTCAAGCTCCCCTCCTGGTCTCTGAGAAACACCCCGCCGGCGGATTTCGCCGGCGGGGTGAAGCGGTGGCGGGGCCCGGCCCCGGTTAGATGGTGGTGACTTTTTGCAGCATCCCGGCCAGTCTGGCCAGGTGCCGGCGCTCTTCGTTCACCAGCAGGCTGATCCGCTCCCGGCTCTGGTCGTATTTTTCCGACGCGGCCTGGAGCTCCAGGAATAAAACGATGGTATCTTTTTCAAAGCCCATGGCCATCCTGATGGCGTCGGCCGGGGTGTTGACTTTTTTCAGCAACTCGGCGATGGCTTCGGGTTTTTGGTTGAAAACGTGTTCGTCGGCCATCAGTTTGAGATATTTGTCCAACTCGTTGTCGGGATCCCAGACGGTGGCCGTGGTGGTCGCCGGAGGCAATTCTTTGAGGAGAGCCGTGAAAATGGCTTTGTGACCCAGTTCCTCCGCGCCCAGCCCTTTGAACAGCGTGACGATTTCCTCGGGGAAAGGCTTGGCGGCCATGGTTTCATAGAACAGGTGGCCGTTGTCTTCGATCATGAGGGCGATTTTAAAAACTTCGCCGGCGTTGAAGGGGAAAATCATGAGCGTGCTCCACGGTCTCAGGCGGGTTCGAACTGGTCCTTGCTGGCGCCGCAGACCGGACAGCTCCAGTTGCTGGGCAGATCTTCAAAGGCGGTGCCGGGGGCGATGCCGCTGTCGGGATCACCGGCCGCCGGGTCATATTCATAACCGCATACCACGCAAACGTACTTTTTCATATCGACCTCCTTAAAAATTTCAATGACTCCCGGGGGCCTGGCCATCGCCGGGATACTTCTTTGGGTGAACGCACCACTTTGGTTCGCTCGGATTCAGGGGGTGCCGCCTTGTCAACTGAAATGCTTAATCATTGTAGACCAGATACTTCCGGAATGCAAGAACTATCGCCCGACCGGCCGGGCCCCGAAGGGGCCAGGCGCCGCCGAACCGCGTCACTGGCGGGTCGCGTCTTTCAGGTTCTCCGTCCGCCGAACAGGAGGCCGGTGTGATATACCCAGTGATCCAGGGCCAGGGCCAGGGCGCCCATCAGGCCGCTGTCGAGATCGTTTCGGAGCGGCTTGACTTCGACCCGGCCCCGCAGGGCCGAGGCCGCGTGGTCGTCCAGAGCCAGCCGCATGGTCTCGTGAAAATACAGCCATCCCCGCACCAGAAAGCCCCCCAAGATTATTCGGTTCAGCCCGCCCATATTCGGCACCAGCGACAGCGCGCAGCCCAGGTGATAGCCGTATTCGCGAAACAGATCCACAGCCCGGCCGTCGCCTTCGTTCGCCAACCGCAACAGGTCCCGGTGGGCCATCGCCCGGCCGTATTGCGCGGAGGCGCGTTCGAGAAAATTCCGGCCGCTCAGGATGGACCGCACGGTGGCCAGGTCCCCGCAGGCTCGGCCGTAAGGTCGGGGAATCATGTAGCAGGAGCCGAATTCCCCCGGGGTGTCGTCCAGGAGGCCCTGGCGGGCGGCCAAGCCCTCCAGGGTGTGGCCGAGGTCCAGATAGAAAAAGTGGGCCGGTTCTTTCAAGTCATGGTTGAACCAGCACTCGCCGAAGGCCCGGGCCCGGGTGAGGTCGACCTGCCGCACGGGCAGGCCCAGCATCCGGTTCAGCAGGGCGGCCGGGGGCGATTGGTTTTCCGGGGCGGGAGCGGTCTCCCAGTATCCGCGCCCGAGGGCCACCATCAGGCCCAGCACCGATTCCCGGGGGGTCCGGGTGATGGCCAGCGCCTCGTCGACCATGGCCGCCAAAAGTTCCGGGCCGGCTTTGCGGCCGGGTTTGCCCCGCAGCCGCGTCAGCTCGCGTCCGGCGATGTTGCTCAACGTCAACTCGATGGAGGTGTGTCCCACCCGGGCGCCCATGACGCGCTTCTGGTCCGGGTCCAGACCGACCAACACCGGCTTGCGGCCGCCGCGCAGGTCATCGGGGGGGGCTATTCCGGTTTCTTTGGCCAGGCCAAGTTCGGTCAGCTCCCTGATGACCCGGGCGATGGTGACCCGGCTGAGGCGAAGCCCGTCGGAGATCACGAGCTTGGTCTGGGACCTGTCGGTGAGCCGCAAAAAGTTCAACACCATGACGGTGTTGATCTGGCGCAGGGTTTCGGCATCGAAGTATCTGCTAGTCATAGTTTCCAGAATGGGCCGGGGGCCGCAGGCCCGCGTCTCGGCCACCGCCTTTCCATCGACGTGGGAGGCGATTAAGCCAGGTAAAACAGGTTGGCGAATATCCGACCAACAAATTGGCGAGTATCTGTTCCCGGGCGACCAGGTTTCAGCCATACTGTTTTTCCGCGGTGCATGGCCTCTTTCTGAGTTTTGATATTTATACTGGAAAGATTATTTTTTGTCCAGTTCAAAGTGTGGTCTTTTTGTCATGTTGTCTTTATTTTGTCTTTATTAATAATCATGCAAAACAGTATTTCGCTGCTTATGTATTCTAAATATCATTTTTATATACGCAAGCAAATATAATATTGTCGTAAATGCGTATGTCATAGCATTCTGCCCTGGCCAGGCCAAAAGAACCATAGCCTGAATGGGGGGCCGCGCCGCCGTAACCGCGTCATGAATGGACCGCATCATGGCCCCGCCGTAATGCAGTCCCCGGCGCCCACAAAAAACAATTGTCAAAAACACCGGTCCCGGCCGGCGCGAAGAATGCGGTGGCCGGGACCGGCGTTCTGGGGCGCGACGTGAGGCTCGGCGGCCGGGCGGCCGGCTATTTCCCGAATCGCCGGGCGGCCGAAGCCATGATGGACTCCAACTCCCGAGCGACATCCGCCGGCAGCGGGCTCTCGGCCGGGACAGCGCCGACGATTTTGCGGAATTTGGCCTCGGCCCGGTCGATGATCGTGGCGGGGTCTTCCAGCCAGGCGCTCAAAAGGGGATAGGTCATGAGGCTGGAGGCGTGGCGCTTTTCCCTGCGCACGTATTTCATGGTCAGGCGGCTGGAGAGGTATTCACCCTTTTCGCTCATGGACGCGATGTCGTCGACGGCCAGGGTCTCGGGGTTGATGTCCATCCCGGCGCTGAAGAACTGGAGGTAGTCCAGGAGGTCGTCGATGATGACCAGCGACTGGTGGCTGTACAGATTGCCGCACTTCAGCGATCCGGCGCCGGCCTGGAAGGTGACTCCGGAGAGAAGGCCCATCAATATATTGATGCCGTATTGGAACAGCACCTGGTGCGGCTGGCAGTCGCCGCTCAGAAGGGTGTTGGCCAGGCTGGGCAGGCCGTAATAACGGCTCATCTGGGCTCCGGCCGCCCCCAGGAGCATCAGTTCCGGGCCGTGGGTCAGGCTGCGGCCGGTTTTCATGTCCAGAAGCTGGAGCAAGGTGTAATACCACTGGCCGATGCCCGGGCAAAGGGCCTGGGCGATGGAGACCGCGCCCAGGAATTCGGCGTTCATCTGGGTCAGGCTCCCGGCCATGGTATAGGGGGCGCTGCCGCCCATCAGCACGGTCAGCGGAGTCATGACGTTGACCCCGTATTCGCCGCAGAGGATCAGCCGGTCGATCTCGTCGGCCGGGAAGCGCAAGGGGGCGATGACGCAGAAGACGCCGCTCAGGACGGGCCGCTTCCGCAGGTTTTCCTTCCCGCCGACCGAGGCGGCGGCCAGTTCCAGTTCATATTTTAAATGGTCGGCGCCGGTGGTCAGGGCCCAGAAATGCTTGCGGGTGTTTTCCAGCATCATCTTGACCGTGGCGATGTCATAGGTGGCCACGGGCAGGTCCTGGGGGCTCATGGTGCTGGGGGCGCTGATGTGGGGCAGGGCGTTGACCAGCCGAACCGAATCGATGGCGTCGGCCAGGGTCAGCGGCCGGGAAGTACAGTCGCGCATGTCGAAGAGATTGAAGGGGCCGCCGCCCTGGCGGGTGTAGCGGTTGCCCAGTTTCATGGTCATGTCGAATTGGGGATCGCGGGCGGCGCAGAGAAATTCCCGGGGAGCCCGGGCCAGCATCTTTTCCACCAGGGCCGGGGGCAGGAAGACCCGCTGGCGGTCGTCGGAGACACGAGCGCCGTGGCCGGCCAGGGCTTCCTGGGCCTGGGGATGGTTCAGGGCCAGGCCGGTTTTTTCCAAAACGGTCAGGGCGGCTTCGTGGATTTGGGTGACTTCCCCGGGCGTGAGGACGTCGTAGAGGGGCGGCATGGGGTCCTCCTTAGCGGCGATCTGGTTGTGGTGCGAACGTTTGATTGAAAGAATGTGACTTGATCACACCCGCGCACAGGCGATCTTGAATGCCGCCCGGGGCGCCCATCATTATCGTTTGAGCCCGGTCGTTTCAGGCGGAAATCTTTATTTCGAGAGTCTGTGGTTATTAAAACACGAGTCGGAATAGTTGTCAATTATTTTTGACTATAATTTATATTTATTGTATTTATTATTTTAAATCAATTATTTAACAAAAATAATATTGTCATCAAATATTGATTGCATGCTGATTTTACCGCCGGATTTCATGCCTCGTCGGAAACCGCGCTCCTTCCGGCTGCTCTGTGGTATAATCAACCCCAACCCATTTTTCGGGACCGCCCGGCCCCGCCCAAACCTGGCCGGGGCGCCATCTGATGGAGGCTTAAAATGGATAGCGATCGCCAACTCCGAGACCTGGCGCGTGACCGGGCCATCGAGAATTTCAAGAACGGCCTCAATTGCGGCGAGTGCGTTTTGGAAGCCCTGATCCACGTCGGCGCCCTGCACCTGCCCCCGGAAGCGACGGCCCTGGCCACCGGCTTCGGCGGCGGCCTGGGCCTGACCGGCCACACCTGCGGCGCCCTGTCGGCGGCCGTCCTGGCCGCCGGGGCGGTTCACGGCCGGCCCGACCCCTGGGCCTCACCCCCGGAGGTCCGGGGGGTGGAAGTGGCCGAAAAATACTATCGCCCGTTTAACCGGCTGGTGCATGATTTCGCCACGGCCCACGGCGCGGTGCTCTGCCGGGACATCTGCGCGCCCTTCGAAGACTGGCACAGCCGGGAGCGCCGCAAAACCTGCCTCAAGCTCATCGGGGCTACCGCCGCCCTGGCCTGCGACTATCTGGTTCTCTCCCGCGAGGAGGCCTTCGCCCTGCCGTATGGGCCGAACCTGGCCGGGCAAGAATGAAAGCGACCCCCGCATGCTGACGGAAGACGATCTGCGCCAACTGGGCCTGAACAAAAACGCGGCCACGGTCTACATCAAGCTGCTCCAGGCCGGCAGCCTCAATGCCACCGAACTGGCCGCCGCCACCAACATCAGCCGCACCAACATCTACAACCTTATCGACCAACTGGCCGCCGAGGACCTGATCAAGGTCGACTTCAAAGGCAGCAAGAAGCGCTTCACGGCCAGCGACCCCTCCATATTCCAGAAAAAGCTGGAGGATCAGCTCGCCTCGGTCACCCGGCTCCTCCCGGAACTGATGGCCCTCTATCACTTTCACCCGGTCAAGCCCCGGATCAGTTTCCACGAGGGTTCCGAGGGCGTCCGGGCCGTGACGGACGACCTGTTGACCACCCGGACCGGGCGCTATTGCTACTTCGGGTCCCTTCTGGTCCAATCAGCCCTGGAGGGGCCGGACCACGCCAACCAGTTCATCGCCCAGCGTCTGTCGCGGGGCATCGAATCCTACGCCATCCGCCCCCGGGAGGCTGACCTGAGCGATCCCTGGTTTCTGCCCGGGGTCGAGCGGCTGCGCCACGTCCGCTATTTTCCCCGCCCCATTCCCCAAAACATCGTCAACCTCTACATCTATGACATCCGCATCGCCGTCATTTCCAGTGCCGGCGAAAAATACGCCCTCATCATCGAAAGCCCCGAACTGGCTTCGCTCCTTCAATCCATCTGGGATCTGGTCTGGGAAATATCTTTGGCGGAGTAACAAGGCGGGTTGATCGGAGCCCGGGCGGAGCCGGCTGGCGTAAAGCGGGATGGGCTTAATACCAAATTTCCCTCAAGATGGCGATATCGGTGTTCGCCCGGTGAGGCGGGCCGGT
Source organism: Candidatus Adiutrix sp. (assembly GCA_031553735.1). Classification (GTDB taxonomy): domain Bacteria; phylum Desulfobacterota; class Desulfarculia; order Adiutricales; family Adiutricaceae; genus Adiutrix. The sequence goes on along the minus strand of JAVBLB010000067.1, from coordinate 48 downwards.
AAAACTTCTCCGGTTGGCCGCTGCCCAACCACGCCGCCGGCGGCGATC
>JAVBLB010000137.1:0-9890 GCA_031553735.1 Candidatus Adiutrix sp. | reverse complement strand
AGGCCATCGGACTCGGCCATCGACACGGCCTGAGCCTTGAATTCACTCGTGTATCGCGCTCTCGCTAATTTTGCCATAGTCATAAATTCCTCCTGATCTCCATTATGATCTATGGCGTCCGTTTTTTACAGCCTACCTCACCGCCATGATCAATGGTAATGGTGTATCCACCGCCAGTTGGTTTTTTTTCAATTGATTGAATAATGCCATCAGCCGTAGCATAGACCGGTGTACCCTGTGGCGCGCTCATGTCAAGGGCGGGATGACGCCTCCAGACTCGATGCACTGGATGGAGCCTATTGTCACTGAACTCACTGCTGAGGCGAGTATAATCCCGCAAAGGCAGCATAAGAGGCGGCCCCTGGTATGATTCCGGCACGGCCTGGGGTATTTCGTCCGGGGTCCATTCCGAGCGCCGGCGGGCCCATTCCCGCTGATCCCTCGCCTGTTCCTGTTGCCGGTGTTGCCGCCACCGCTCCTGCCGTTGTTCCTGATACTCCCGCCACTGCCTTTGCTCCTGAGCGCGATCCAGCCGTTCCAGGATGGGCCGTTCCCGCCGCCATTCCTCGAATTCCGGTTCGGGAATTTCGATTTCTATGGCCAAAGGCTCCTGAATGAAGCTCCTTTCCTGGCCGTATTCCGGGGGATAGCGGAGCCTGGTCCCGGCCGGCGCGGTGGGCGGCGGGATCATCGAATCCCTCCAATCGCGCTCTTGAGCGGGCCGCTGTGGCGGTGACATGGAGCCGGCGGCGGCCTCTCGCGCCGTGGGCATCCCCCCGCGCCCTCTTTTCTCCATTTGGTTGCGGCGATTTATGGTATACTGGCCCCCAACAACAGGAGGGGAGCTATGAAATATCTGCTTGGTCTCTTGGTCGTTCTGTTCTTGGCCGACAGCGTTCCCGCCCTGGCCGACGATGACTTCGTCTTCCGCCATCTCAAGTGGGGCATGACGGTGGAAGAATGCATCCGGGCCGATCAGGCCATCGGCGACTTGCCGCCGCCCATGGTCAATTATGATCTGGCGGACTGGCCTGAAGTGAGATATCTCGCTCCCGGCGGCGAAGGGGACACGGCCAATCAACTGCGTGTGGAATATTTTTTCTATACTGATAAATCATCCCCCCCGCCAATTGCCAGACTCAACAGCACATATGCTGTAGTGGTTTTGCATAAGCCGTCGATTTCGGGGGAGGAGGCCGAGGTATTCAGCAAACTCATCGGCCTTCCTCTGCCAGCCTGTGACAACCTACAAGACTGTCATTTGAAAATTAAGAACATGTTGGTGACACGATATGGCCAACCATCCGATTCCAATGATATGCGGGATAATTGGCGTAATCTCCCCGAGTTTGACCTGGGCCTTGAAAAATTTTTGAAGACAATCGGTGCCCCCCCTGACGAAGATGGCCCGGGCTGTGAAGACCGAGAATATGATTTAATCAGGATTTCGTATTACACGAAATCATCAAAGGAAGCGCAGTAATCCATCTTCTTCCCGTTCCCTGCATCATAAAGCAACTACGGCTTTACATACTCATTCAACCAGGAAGTACCAGACTCCTTCCATTCTTCGAGGCTGCCGGCATATGCGGAATTTGTTCTTTCAGGCAACCCAAAAAGCCGTGACGGATCAATGGGCTTCCCGTATCTTCGCAACTCAAAATGAAGATGCTCTCCACCGGAATTTCCGGAATAACCAATCAAACCCCCTTGTTTGATAAGAGTTGCTCTCCCCCCCTTTTTCCATGCTACACTGAAGAAAAATTTTGGAGGCCCCGGGATGAAACGTCTTCTTGCGTTGATGGTGCTGGCTTCGGTGTTGTGTTTCACGGCCGCCCCGGCTGCGGCCGATGACGATTTCGTCTTTCGGAAAGTCAAATGGGGCATGAACGCCGAAGAGGTGAAGAAATCCGAGGAACGGCCCGACGGGTTCGTGTTCGTAAGCGAAACTGAAGCCGATGGCGGCCACGTTGATCAACTGGTCTATCGATCCGATCAATTATTTGGCTCCCCCAATACGCAAGTTACGTATAGTTTCGACGTGGAATCGGGGCTGTCTTCCATCTGGCTGGCAGTACAACTGCCAGCCATGGGAGCCTCGGGTGGCGTCGAAAGTTATCGAAGGATTTCTGATGCGCTCACCTTCAAATATGGGCCTCGTTTTTTTTGTGACGGCGATGACAGTTGGGAGACTCCCCAGGGAGGTGCCAGAATCGTGTTTGAAGATTATGACGGGGACAACATATCCATAGTCTTCACCCCTCCGGTGCGCGTTCCCGCCTATGTGATCAATCCAAAGAAATACCAACCATACTATGGGCCCTTGGCCAGTGAGCATAATCTGATTTTTAGCCAGGTCCAATGGGGCATGAACATGGCCCAGATTAGACAGTCGGAATCCGGTTTGCACGGCTTGAGGTTTGAGAAATTCTATGCAACCTGGAAACTGCCTGAGAGCTTGCAGTTTATGGAAGACGCCTCCGTCTGGTCCATAAGCCGCTGGCCCAAATTGGCCTACACTTCTGATAAGCTGTTCGGCTCCCCCCGAACTGAAGTCTTTTTCGAATTTGACACCAGGGATGATTCACCTGATATTGGCCAAGACAGTCAACTGAGAAGCGTTAAGCTAGTCAGCCAACTGCCTGTTCTCGGCGCATCAGACGGCATGTCGGCCTATCAGGAAATACTCGGCATCCTCGCTACCCGGTATGGAACTCCACGGCCCTGTGCCACATCCAGCCTCGTCTGGGAGCGGCCCGACAAGGCCGTGACCTTGTGGTCCACCCCGGATATGGTTTCGTCAGAAAAATCGGTGGCTATAGTATATAGCCCCCCGGTCGATCAGCCGGATCCAAAAGAATCCTCCGGCTATGAAAAGTATCTAAATTTCTGACCGGGGGCGCTCTATCAATCCTTCCTACATGGCGCGACGGGTTGCGGCTTAAGGTTTTTGCCGCCTTTTCAACACGCCTGGCCCTTCCTTGATTTGTACGCCAAACAAACGTTCAGCATCAATGGCACCGTCAGCCCCTTCCAATTTAAAATGCAGGTGGGGTCCTGTACCGGTCCCGGTGTTCCCGACCGCGCCTATTTCTTGCTGCTGGCTGACATAGTCACCTTTTTTTAAACCGGCAGCAAAATTGTTGAGGTGCATGTATGTTGAATAGTAATTGTTCCCGTGATCAATGACGACCATGTTACCAGCATCACCATTAAGGGGTATTATCTTGTGGACTGTGCCGTCCGCCACGGGGTATACCGGCTCTCCTTTTTTCGCAGCCATGTCGATGGCCAAGTGGGGGCGCACCTGACCTTTATAAACCGGATGTGGCCTCTGAGGGTTATATTCAGAACTCAACCAGTCATACTTTCGCAAAGGCAGCATAAGAGGCGGCCCCTGGTATGATTCCGGCACGGCCTGGGGTATTTCGTCGGGAGTCCATTCCGAGCGCCGGCGGGCCCACTCCCGCTGATCCCTCGCCTGTTCCTGTTGCCGATGTTGCCGCCACCGCTCCTGCCGTTGCTCCTGATACTCCCGCCACTGCCTTTGCTCCTGAGCGCGATCCAGCCGTTCCAGGATGGGCCGTTCCCGCCGCCATGCCTCGAAGTCCGGTTCGGGAATTTCGATTTCTCTGGCCAGCGGTTCCTGAATGAAGCTACTTTCCCGGCCGTATTCCGGGGGATAGCGGAGCCTGGTCCCGGCCGGCGCGGTGGGCGGCGGAATCATCGAATCCCTCCAATCGCGCTCTTGGGCCGGCCGCTGAGGGGGTGACATGGAGCCGGCGGTGGCCTCCCGCGCCGTGGGCATCGTTCCCACCCGGCCGGGCGTCTGAGGAGACGAGCCCTGGCTGCTGGAGGGCTGCGCTCCCGACCCGACGGACCTTAGAGGCAGCGGCTTCACCGCACCGGGGTATGGGGCCGGCTGCGGGGGATGAACATAGAACTGGCGGCTGGATTTTTTCGGCGCCGGAGGGGCCGTTTCAACCTGGATGGGGCCCTGGATGAACGGCACCCCGGGTGCCGCATCCATCCGGATGGGTCGCTGGATGAACGGCACCCCCTCCGAAGCGGCCGCCTTCGGCACGGAAGCGGGCAGCCCCAGAGGCGACAGCCCGTCGTCATTCCGAGCGTTCGGGGGCGTCTCGGGGGCCGACAGAAACGACGAACCGTCCCGCCGTTGCTTGAACATGGATTCCCAATGGGCTTCGGGGTCGATCAACAGCGAACCCGACCGGCCCGACTGGCCGGAGTCATACCCGCCCAGGATCGAAGGCTGTTTCAGCCGCCCCCCCTCCTCCGGATCCACAATTTTGTTTCGGACTATGGTTTTTCTTTCGCCGCCGACCCTGAACCAGCCGTTCTCATCCTGGCCGAAATCATTGGGGTTCGGATTCAACACGCCTTTACTGCCCATGCCGCCCATCGTTCGATCTCCTTTCATCACATCGTGTTTCGGTAAAATACGCAGGCAAACCGCCGCGCTTACAAACGGTATACCCTGTATTACGTGAAAAGTAAATATTTATTAATAAAATATACAGTAAAATATTATAAAAATATTGGCCCACAAAACCGTGATCTTAAAAGCAAGCGTCGCCCCCCGAGCTCGGCGGCAATTCTCAATGGAGAAGTGCGGCTTCTGTTCCAAGCCCTGCCAAGAGGTAACTTCCATCCTTGACCCTTCCGAAACCGCCCGCTTTGGGGCGGTTTCGGCGGGGGTCCAGGGGGAAATTCCCCCTGGCGGGGTTTGGGGCGGAGCCCCATTTCTTCTCCATTGAGTATTGCCGCCGAGCGCCAGGGCGGGGCTTGTGTTTTGGGGTGGTTTTGTGGATAATGGATGGTTACTATTGGCCGCGAAAAGGACGGATGATCGACATGAGTATGGAAGCCCCCACGCTGGATAAAAATTTCAACCATCAGGAAGCCGAAGCCCGCCTCTATCAGTGGTGGGAGGAGAGCGGCTTTTTCAAGGCCGATCCTTCGGCGCCGGGGGAACCGTTCGTCATCGTCATCCCCCCGCCCAACGTCACCGGCAATCTCCACATGGGCCACGCCCTGGACGAGACGCTTCAGGACATCCTGACCCGCTATCACCGGATGCGGGGGGACAACACCCTGTGGCTGCCGGGCATGGACCACGCCGGCATCGCCACCCAGAACGTGGTGGAGCGGGCCCTGGCCGCCGAGGGCGCCAGCCGGGAGATCTTGGGGCGGGAAAAATTCGTGGAGCGGGTCTGGCAATGGAAGAAGGAATACGGCGGCAACATCGTCCGCCAGTTGCGCCGCCTGGGGGCCTCCTGCGACTGGAGCCGGGAGCGCTTCACCATGGACGAGGGGCTCTCGCGGGCGGTGCGCGAAGTTTTTGTCAGCCTGTATGAGCAGGGGCTTATTTACCGCGACTATTACATTATCAATTGGTGCCCCCGCTGCCTGACCGCCCTGGCCGACCTGGAGGTGGAGCACGAGGACAAGCAGCACCACCTCTATTACGTCCGCTATCCCCTGGTGGGCAGCGACGCGGACGGGCTGGTCGTGGCCACCACCCGGCCGGAGACCATGTTCGGCGACACGGCCGTGGCCGTCCACCCCGAGGATCCCCGCTACGGGGCCTTCATCGGGCAACAGGTGCTGGTGCCCCTGACCGGGCGGTCGGTGCCGGTCATCGCCGACAGCTATGTGGACCGGGAGTTCGGCACCGGGGCCCTGAAGGTCACCCCGGCCCACGACCCCAACGATTTCAAGCTCGGGCAGACCCACAACCTCCCCTCCATCAAGGCCATCGAGGACGACGGCCGCCTCGGCGAAGCCGCCGGCAAATACGCCGGGCAGGACCGTTTCGAGGCCCGCCGCAACATGCTGGTGGAACTGGAGGAGAGCGGCTATCTTAAAAAGGTCGAGCCCCTGACCCACGCGGTGGGGGTCTGCTATCGCTGCAAGACCGTGGTGGAGCCCAACCTCTCCCGACAGTGGTTCGTCCGGACCAAGGGCCTGGCCGAGCGGGCCGCCCGGGCGGTGCGCGACGGCGAGACGAATTTCGTGCCCAAGAACTGGGAAAAGACCTATTTCGACTGGCTGGACAACATCCGCGACTGGTGCATCAGCCGCCAGCTGTGGTGGGGCCACCAGATCCCGGCCTGGCATTGCCCGGCCTGCGGCCGCACCGTGGTCACCCGGGAGGACCCCACCGCCTGCCCCGACTGCGGCGGCGCCCTGACGCGCGACCCGGACGTGCTGGACACCTGGTTCTCCTCGGCCCTCTGGCCCTTCTCCACCCTGGGCTGGCCGGACCGGACCGCCGACCTGGCCCGCTATTACCCCACCACCGCCCTGGTCACGGGCTTTGACATCATCTTCTTCTGGGTGGCCCGGATGATGATGATGGGCCTCCATTTCATGAACGAGGTGCCGTTCAAGACCGTCATCATCCACGCCCTGGTCAAGGACGCCGAAGGCCAGAAGATGAGCAAGTCCAAGGGCAACGTGGTCGATCCCCTGGTCATCGTCGACCGCTACGGGGCCGACGCCTTCCGCTTCACCCTGTGCTCCCTGGCCGGCCACGGCCGCGACATCCGCTTAAGCGACGACCGCATCGCCGGCTACGGCAAGTTCGTCAACAAACTGTGGAACGCGGCCAAGCTGGTCCTGGCCAACACCGGCGCGGCCGCGCTGACGCCTCAGCCGCCGGCCCCGGTCAGCCTGCCCGACCGCTGGCTGCGCAGCCGCCTGGAAAAGACCGCCCGCCAGATGCGGACCCATCTGGACGAATTCTCCTATGACCGGCTGGCCGACACCATTTACCATTTCATCTGGGACGAGTTCTGCGACTGGTATCTGGAACTGATCAAGCCGGTGCTCTACGGCGAGGACGAAACGGCCAAGGCGGGCGTCCAGGCCAACATGCTGGAATCCCTGTCGGTGATCCTGCGGCTTCTCCACCCCATCATGCCCTTCGTCACCGAGGAACTGTGGAGCAAGCTGCCGGGCTCCACGGGCAGCATCATGCGGGCCGAGTTTCCCGGCGCGGGGGCCCCTTATGAGGATGCCGAGGCCGAAGGCCGCATCGGCTTCCTGATGGACGTCACCCGGGCGGTGCGCTCGGTGCGGGCCGATTTCGGCGTGCCCCAGGGCCACAAGCTGGCCCCGGTGATCAAGACCGACGATGCCGGCCTGGCCGGGGTGCTGCGGGAATACAGCCCGCTGCTGTTGAAGCTCATGGGCGCCGAAAGCGTGGCCGCCGCCCCCGCCGGGGAGACCAAGCCCCGCGAAGCGGCCGCCCGGGCCTTCGCCTGGGGCGAGGTCTGGGTGCCCTTGGCCGGGCATATCGATTTCCAGACCGAATCCCTCCGCCTGGCCAAGGAACTGGAAACCCTGGGCAAAGACATGAAGTCGGCCAAGGCCAAGCTGGCCAACCCCGACTACGTCAACAAGGCCCCCGAGGAAATCGTGGAAGAGACCCGCGAGCGTCTGGCGGCCATGGAAACCCGCTCCGAAGCCCTGGCCCGGGCCCTAGCCATGCTCAAGGAAATGGAGTCCTGATGAACCCCTTCTCCGTCACCGATATCGTTCGCCTGGCCCTCATGGAGGACCTCGGCCCCGGGGACCTGACCTCCCGGCTGACCATTCCCTATAACCGCCAGGGCCGGGCCCGCCTCATCGCCAAGGCCGACATCGTCCTGTCTGGCCTGACCGCGGCCGCCGAAGTCCTCAACCAGGTGGATCCGGCCGTGACCTTCACCCCGGCCGCGGCCGACGGGGCCCGCCTGGCTCCCGGCGCCGAAGTGGCCCGGCTGGAAGGACCGGCCATCTCCATCCTGTCCTCGGAACGGGTCATGCTCAACTTCCTGATGCGTCTCTCCGGGGTGGCCACCCTGACCGCCAAATTCGTTCAGGCGGCCGACAACCCCAAGGTGGCGGTGGTGGATACCCGCAAGACCACCCCGGGCCTTCGGCTGTTGGAAAAGGCGGCCGTGCGCCACGGCGGGGGCCGCAACCACCGCTTCGCCCTCTATGACGGCATCCTCATCAAAGACAACCACATCGCCGCCGCCGGCTCCATCGCCCAGGCCGTGGAGCGGGCCCGCCGCAAGGCCCCCCACACCCTGCGCATCGAGGTGGAGGTGGACACCATCGAGCAGCTCCACGAAGCCCTGGCCGCCCGGGCCGACCTGGTCATGCTGGACAACATGGGGCCGGATCTCCTGCGCGAAGCGGTCAAGATCACCACCGAGTTTCACGCCCCCCACCCCCGGGGCACCCTTTTGGAGGCCTCCGGCGGGATCAACCTCACCACCGTCGGCCCCATCGCCCGCACCGGGGTGGACATCATCTCCGTCGGGGCCCTGACCCATTCCGCCCCGGCCGTGGACTTGGGCCTGGACTGGAACTGACGCCTTCCGACAACAACGTACGGGATTATAAGAAACCATGCTGGAAACAAGACAGGCCCTGCGCAAAGCCCGCCGGCTGGTGTTCAAGGTGGGCACCAACATTCTGTTCGAAAAGGAAGGCCTTTCCCGCAACCGCCTGAAGGTGCTGGCCCGGCAGACGGCCGCCCTGAAGCGGGCCGGGCGGGAGGTGCTGGTGGTCTCTTCGGGCGCCATCGGGGCCGGCTTCAAGAAGCTGGGCCTGGCCGAGCGCCCCACGTGCCTCAAGATGAAGCAGGCCTGCGCGGCCGTGGGCCAGGTCAACCTGATGGCCGCCTGGGAAAAAGCCCTGGCCGAGGCCGACCTCCTGGCGGCCCAGATTCTCATCTCGGCCGACGACCTGGCTGACCGCTCCCGCTTCCTGAACGCCAAAAATACTTTGCTGACCCTCCTGGACCACGGCGCGGTGCCGGTCATCAACGAAAACGACACCGTGGCCCTGGACGAACTGAAGTTCGGCGACAACGACACCCTGGGGGCCCTGGTGGCCGGCCTGGTGGAAGCCGACCTCTTCATCAACCTCACCGACATCGACGGCCTGTACAGCGCCGACCCCCGCCGCCACCCCGAGGCCGAGCTCATCGCCGAAGTCGACCGGGTCACGCCCTCGGTCCTGGCCCTGGCCGGCGACGGCGGCCCTTTGGGCTCCGGCGGCATGTATACCAAGGTGCGGGCGGCCAAGCGACTCGCCGAGCTGGGCATGGCCAGCGTGGTGGCCAACGGCGGTCAGCGCGACGTGCTGTTGAAAATCGCCGAGGGCGAGCCGGTGGGCACTTTCTTCAAGCCCAGCCCCAAGCAGCTCCACGGCAAGAAGAACTGGCTGGCCTTCGCCAGCCGCCCCAAAGGCGTCTTAACCGTGGATTCCGGCTGCGCCCTGGCCCTGACCCGTCGGGGCAAAAGTTTGCTCCCGGGCGGCATCATCGCGGTCCAGGGCAGTTTCGCCGTCGCCGATCCGGTGACCATTCAGGATGAGAACGGGCAAATCCTGGCCCTAGGGCTCACCAACTACACGTCCGCCGAGGTCGACAAAATCCGGGGCCGCTCCAGCCGCCACATCTCCAACACCCTGGGCTACTGCCACTCCGACGAAGTCATCCACCGCGACAACCTCGTCCTCTCCGAAGGCCTCATCTAACCAGGGCCCCGCCCTGGCCAGGGCTGAGCCCTGGACCCACCGGATGCTGACGCATCCTCCCCGCACCCGCTTCGCTGGATGGCCGAGGCCGCAACGGTTGGGTGGCCGCGACCATCGGCCCGTTACCACGAACGGCAAACGCCGGCAAAGCCGGCTTTTGCCGTGTGGATGCGAAAAGTACGCGGCCGCCCTCTGAAGTATCGCCGGTATCACCGACCCTCTCTACTTGACTGACTTGGCCGACGAAGTAAAAGCAATTTTGATGGAGAATAGGTATAAAACCGGCATAGCCGGCTTTTTCTTACCTTGATAACGGGTAGATGGTCTCGGCC
>JAVBLB010000074.1:0-9996 GCA_031553735.1 Candidatus Adiutrix sp. | reverse complement strand
TGGCCCCGGTAAGAGCGGCCAGGCCGGGGCCTACGCCGCCTTTTTTTGTGGCCCGGCGCCCCGGCTTTGGCCGGGGCGACGGGCCTTCACGGCAGCAGAAGAAAAATCAGTTATGACAATAACCTCAAAAGGACGCTTTTTAGATGAACCCGGGCGCATGATCATTACCAAAAACAGCTCTTTAGAAAATAAAAAGCATGACAAACCACTAAAAACAATATACATCCCGAAGGAATTGACGAATATCTACGGGAAAACCATGATATGCATTACTTTATAAGGAAAGCGGGAAAAGATTATCGCGCGAAACATGGGGTGGACGAATATGTGTTTCGCTGGGAGCAAAACTGCTGGAAACGAGTGGAAGGCTTCACAGACGCCGAAGCGGCCATATAATCCAGGTCAAAACGAAGTCACCGGGCCACCCCTTGAAAGGGTGGTCCGGTGACTTTCTCAAGAATAAGCTTCCATCTCCAAAGCCGGCGTTGCCGGCTTTTCTTCACCCGGCAACGGGCCAACGGACCCGGCCGTCCAGCGGAACAGGTTCGGGGCGGCGGGGCATAATTTATCTCTTCCCCAAATTACCAGCGGGTTTTATAGAGCCGGGTGCTGTTCTCCCGGCTCCATTCCCGGTTTGGATGGGCGGTGTATTTCGGGTGTTGGAAGCGATGGTATTCCTTTATCCGGTATAAAAAAGACTTGTAGTTCCGGTCTCGCTGGTCCAGAGGGGTGCCGGCGGTGGCTTCGGGGGCGATTTTCAAATATTCATGCCGGGCGTTAAATTCGGCAATGGCCCGAGCTTCGCCCAAAGGCTCCAGCCCAAAACTGATGTCATCGAAATACATCTGGACCCGGGGCAGAAAGCGGGCCTGGTCCCCGGTCAGCATTTCCAATACCGGCACGGTGGACAGGTATAAACCCACGTCCACCAGCATGGCCCCGATGGGGGCCGGGTCGAAGCGCTCAAAAAAAGTCGGGCCGGTTTCCCGGATATCCCCCAGCACCAGCCTGGCCAGGGTCAGCCGTTCCCGCAGCAGTTCCGCATCACCCATGTGGAAGCTGTCCGGGACGAAGGTCTGGGGTATGTCGCGGAAGTCTTCAGCTTCCGGCAGCCCTCGGCCGCTGTCGAAACCATAGACTTCGATGTCGAGGTCAAAAATTCGGGCCATGGCCCGGGCGTGCCATTCCAGGGCGATCAGCCCGTTGCCCCCCGCCACGCCGAATTCAAGGGCGCTGATTCGCCGGTAGGCGTTGCGCCGGGCCTCGCCGGCCGCCCGCCACAGGCAGAAGGCGTAATACATATAAGGGAAAGCCGGATTGTCGTAGACATGGGGCTTGAAGTTGTGAAAACGCTCTGGTTCACGGAAATAGTCCTCGTAAAAGGCCTAGAACTTGAAGACGGCGTCGACCAGCATCCCCTCCCGGTCCAGCACCGGCAGGAGCATGATGCGCGGGAACTGCTCGAAGACACGTTTGGCCCGAAGGTAGAGATCCGGCCCTTCGGCGATCCGCTGAGCCTCCGGGTTGCAGACTTCGCCGGCTTGGGCTTGAAGGCGGGAGGAGTGGAAAACGGGAAAATCGGCGGCGGTGAGAGCGCCCAGGAAACGGTCTTCTCTGTCGACCACGCAACAGGTGCCGCCCAAGGACTTGACGGTTTTCCACAAGGCCGCGGAGGCCGGTTCTTCGGCTTGGATGACGATGTTTTTGAGATATTCGACGGTCATAACTGAACCACCTTGTATGAGCCGGCGGCGAGATGAGCCGCCTGAAGAGTAACCGCAGACATAATGACTAAGCAAAAATTATGCCTATTGAGAGGCACCGCTTGGACCAGCCAAGACCGCGAACATTGACATCCGGCCGGGGACGGCGCCAGGGCTGAGCCCTGGACCCCCAGATGCTTTCGCATCTGGCCCGCACCCGCTGCGCTGGGCGGCCGAGGCCGCAACGTCTGGGCGGCCGGGACCATCGACCCGTTGTTACGATAGAAAAAAGCCGGCTTTGCCGGCTTTTTTGTGTTGTGCGCTTTAGCTTGAATAAACCACCAGCTCTGCTGGTGGTAGGCGTTCTTCGCTTTAGCTATAAGAATGAGTGGCACAAAAACTTCTTGGTGGGCGATTTGCCGCCTACGCGGAAGATTAATGAATGTTTGTGCCAGCTATGTCGGGCAAGAGTCGGAGTAATACCCATTTGAGGGGTGCTGGTGGAACGGATGCGATTGACAGATCATTCAGTGCGCCCTCAGGCGCTGCCAGTACCATGCCCTTATAGGGCTTCCTCAGACCACCCGCTGAGCGGGTGGTCCTGATTTTACCCGATTCTTCGTTCAAAGGGCGCAAAGCGCCCGCTCCCCCACTGCAGATGACCCCGATGGTCCCGGCCGCCCAGACGTTGCGGCCTCGGTGGTCGAGCGAAGCGGGTTCGGGGAGGATGCGTCAGCATCCGGTGGGTCCAGGGCTCAGCCCTGGCTAGCCCTGGAAGGCTTGGCGGATGGTGCTGACGAAGACTTCGTTTTTGATGGGCTTGCTGATGTAGCCGTCCATGCCGGCGGCGATGGCCGCCTGAACGTCCTCTTTGAAGGCGTTGGCGGTCATGGCCAGGATGATCACCCGCCGGGCGTCCGGCCGGGGCAGGTCGCGGATGGCCCGGGTGGCGCCGATGCCGTCGAGGAGGGGCATCTGCATATCCATCAGGATAAGATCGTACGTGTTCTCTTCGGCCGCCTGAAAAGCCTCGACGGCCTTGAGCCCGTTCTCGGCCTGGTCGCTCTCAATACCCAGGCGCCGCAGAAAGGCGGCGGCGATGACCCGGTTGACGTCGATGTCGTCGACGATCAGAGCCCGGCGGCCGCTTAAATCCAGCGGTTCATCCGCCGCGGCCGACGTGGCCGCGGCGGGCTGTTCCGAACCGAGATCGAACCAGACGTAGAAGGAGAAGCGGGCCCCGCCCTCGGGCCGGTTTTCGGCCTTGATGCGCCCGCCCATGAGCTCGACGATATGCTGGCTGATGGCCAGGCCCAGGCCGGTGCCGCCGTATTGGCGGGAGGTGCCGCTGTCGGCCTGCTCGAAGGGTTTGAAGACCCGGTCCAGAAAATCAGGCGACAGCCCGATGCCGGTGTCGGAGACCGTGAAGTGCAGGAATATCTTGTCGTTTTCCCGGTTGACCTCCCGAACCTCCAGGCGGATGCGGCCCCCGGCCGGGGTGAATTTCAGGGCGTTGCTCAGGAGGTTCAAAATGACCTGCGACAATTTCAGGGCATCGCCCCGAAGCTCGAAACGGGTCACCCCCTGGTAATCGACGACCAATTCCTGTTTTTTGCCCAGGGCGGCCGCGCGGACCGAATGGATCAAGGCTTCGAGGGTGGTTTTGAGGTTGAAGGGCTCGACCAGGAGCGCCAGCTTGCCCTCCTCGATCTTGGAAAGATCCAGCACGTCGTTCAAAAGCCCCAGCAAATGGGCCGACGACCGGTCGATCTGCTGGATGAAGCCCTTGATTTCCTCCGGATCCTCGGAGTTGCGGGCCAGTTGGACCATGCCGATGATGGCGTTCATGGGAGTGCGGATTTCGTGGCTGAGGTTGGCCAGAAAGCGGTTTTTGGCCTCGGCGTGCCGCCGGGCCTGGTCCAGGGCGGCCAGGTTGTTGACGATGGCGTTCATCTGCTGGGCGAAGACCATGAAGGGCGAGAGAATTTCCCGGGGATTGAAGTCGTAGAACCCCTCCCCGGCCGGGCTGATCGCGCCGATAATCACCCGCTGCAACCGGCGCTCGTTATCGAACAGGGGCATGAAGACCACGTGGGCCAGGCCCAGATCCCGCCACATGGGGCTTTCCGCCGGCGATTCGAAGCCGGCCCGGCTCTTGGCGAACCGCCACAATTCCTGATCTTTGAGCCAGTCCGGGGGCAGGGTGAGCGTCCGGCCCTCGGCCGCTTCCAGGCGGCAATGGCTCAGCGGCTCCAGGGTGTTTTCAAAGACGTTGACCGCGAACACGGCCGCGCTCTCCACTTGAAAGATGTCCACCACCCCTTCGGCGGTCAATTGGTGGATGGCCAGGCTGGAGCCGGCCTGGAAGGCCTCCATGGCGTATTTGTGGATGCGGGTGAACTGGTCGATCTGGGCGTCGACCTTGCTGTGGGCGTCGCGCAGCCGCTGCTCGGTCAACTCGGCGCGGCTGGTCCGGGCGGTCAGTTCGGCCACCACCCGGCGCAGTTCGGCCGGGTCGAGGTCGGCGCCCAGGCCTCTCTCGATCGGGCCGAGGTCGTCCGGACGCGACCCATCAGGGGGTTGATGTGTAGATTTGGCGCTCATACAATCAAGGCCCGCTCATTCACGGTAAAGAATCCCCAGGCCGGTGGAATAATTGTGATAGGTGTTGCGGCCGCCCAGGCGGGCGTATTCGCCGAAGCCGTACATGCCCAGCCAGGCCGGAGGCCGGCCCAGATCGTCGTTGAAAAAGGAATGCATCAGGGCGACGATCTCATCTTTCACCACTTTATTGAAGAGAAAGCGGCCCCGGGCCAGACAGTCGGCCTGGAAAACGGCCACCGGCCGGCGGCCGCCCGTCCGGGCCTTGAGGTGCTCCAGGGTCCGCCGCAATTCGGCGAAGATAAGCTCTTCGTCGCGGCTGGTAAGCCAGACCTGAAGTCCCTCCCGGCAGGTGACGGGATAGTAGACGGCCCCGTCGGGGTCGTATTTGGTGACCGCCCGGAGGATATGCGGGTTACCGTATTCGGCGGCCAGTTCCTCGGGCAGCTTTTCGGCCAGGGCCCCCACCGGGATGGTGTCGCCGCAAAGGGAAGTCGCGGGCAGCGACAGGCGGCGGGTGTATTCCTCCCAGGCCGGCCGGCCGTCGAATTCAAAAATTTTGTGGCCCTCGGCCCGGGTCACGGTCAGGGGCGCGCCATAGGCGGTGAAGCCGTGGGTGGCCCGGGTGACCGACTTGAGGGACGGGTCTCGGCCAGGCCCACGGCCCAGGCCTCGTGCTCGCCGACCACCCCGTGGTAATACTGATAGTTGACCAGTCCCCGCATGTTATCCGAAGAGGTGCCGCCGAAGATGTCGACCCCTTCGCCCAGAACCTCGTCGAAGGCTTTCAGAACCAGATCGTTGGCGATGTCGATGCCGGGGCACAGCAGATAGACGGCGGTCAGGCCCGGAGCCCGGGCCTTCAGCTTCCGGGCCAGTTCCAGGCCCTGCTCATAGGCGTTCAGGCCGTGAATGCCCTCCACGCCGGCCACAGCCAGTTCCTCCGGCGGCCCGGAGATGGCCATCAGGGCCACATCGCTCATGGATTCCCCCACCCCCTCACGGCCGATGACCCCGCTGGCCGAACAGCCCACCACCGGAACTCCGGGGGCCAGTTGGTCCAGAGCCGCGCCGAGATGCTCGAACTTGTGACCCAGGGCGGTATTGACCATGAACAGGCGCAGATCGGCGGGCGGCCCGTCGGGGAAGGCCAGGTCGAAACATTCGGCCATGGCTCGTTCGCTTTTGACGATGCGGACACTGGCGGAGTGGAAGGACAGCATGCGGCACACCTCCTGGTCGGTAATTTTGATGATTCCCAAAGGGGCAATGCGCCGCCGCGAGCCGCGTCATGGTCGAATCGCGGCGGCCGGGACGAGGGCTCTAGGGCCTGATCGCAAAAATTAGGTCATGGGCATAAAATGAAAAATGCCCGGATGTTTGCGCCTTTTCCCAACGGGGAGGCCGAGCCTCCGAATAGGGCCTGTCGGCTCGGACCCCATATTATTGATCATAACTGGACCGACCGGGAATTTCAATCCCCTTTTTGCGCTTCCGTCAAGAGTCTCCGGGGCTGGAAAACGCGATTAGCGGGGCGCTTGCACCGGTCGCGGGCCGGGCGGCATCGCCTTTTGTTGTTGAAGCCCGGCCGCCCGACACAGTTATAATAATAGTTATACGTTTTATTGGATAGTATTCCTAAAACCGGGCCCGATCATTCACAAAACAAACGCAGCCACCACCCCCAAAGCCCATCCGGGGCCTTTATAAATTTATTTATTTGTAAATTTAATGAGATAACCTCAAAAAGTCTCGACACACCGCGTTAAATCTATTATACTAATCAAATAGCTATGATCCAAAACGGCGATTGAGGCGCAGGTCGCCCGGGCTGGATGCGACCGACATCCGCGCCTTGTCTCGCATAACAAGGAGGATATACCCCATGGCAATCAAACGGCACCCGCAACCCCGGCGGTCGCGGACTTCCAAACTTCTTCTGGCCGGCCTGGCTTTTTCCGCTCTGGCCCTGCCGGGCGGCCTGATGGCCCAGAGCCCTGCCGACTACACCATCGACGGCACCGTCGGCGGCGCGGTTTACAACCAGACCAACGCCGACCGCATCACCAGCATTTTCAACACTCCCACCATCGCCGCCGGCCCCCGGGCCCTGGCCGACGCCCTGGCCGACAGCCTCGTCAGTTTTCCGTTGCCCGAGACGGTGTGGCTTCATCTGCAAATGAACCCCTGGGCTTACGACTCCACCAACCCCTTGAGACAAGAGGGTTTCGTCGGCTATGGCTCGGGCACCGGCGATGTGGAAATCGGCAACGCGGTTATTCAGAATATCGCCTACACGGCCGGCGACCCGGCCAGCACTGCGGACGCCGCCGCCGTGGCCGCGAGCATCATCATGGGCGCCTACTCCGGGGACGGTGTCGCTTCGGCCTCGAGCGTGACCATCGACAACATCTCCTTCAGCGCGGCCACCGCCAGCGCCAACCCGGCCCTGGCCTACAGCTGCATCGCCGGCCTATCGGGCGGCGACGTGGCTTCCTCCGGTCCGGTCACCATCTCCAACGTGAGCCACACGGCGGTCAACAACAGTGAGACCGGCGGCGCCAGCTATGCCCTGGGGCAGATCGACGGCATCTCGTCGGGAGGCTGGACCGGGGCCCATGGTCCGGTCTCCATCACCGGCGTGAACTTCACAGCCGCCACCAATGCGGCCACCGGTGACCAAAAGACCCGGGCTTTCAGCGGCGGCCTGGTGAGCGGGGTGACCTCGCTCGACCGCGCGTGGGCCGCGGATAAAGTGACCGTCGAGGCCACAGCCGTCAGCACCGTCGCCGCCGAATCCGGCGTCTCGGCCGCGATGGTCTCCGCCTACGGGATGCGAAGCGGGAATACCGCCGAGGCCGACGGCGACATTTTCGTCAAGGCCTTGGCCGAAGCGACCGGCGGCGACAAACAGGTGAGCTTCGGCCAGGCCATCGGCATCATGGCCAGAAATGAGATCACCCTTCGGGGAAACTCCGCGTTGCCCAAAGGCGCCCTCCAGATCAGCCCCGGGCCTTCCGGACCGGCTGCGGAACAGAGGATCGAGGTCGAGGGCAGCACCTACGCCTTCGCCATCGCCTCCACGCCTGGCTGGAACGATGGCGGCCTGGCCACCTTCATCAACAACCCGATGATCCTCAAGGCCAAGGCCGGCTCTCTGGACAACGATTACGACCCCTACCAAAACAGCCAGCGCTGGGATGATACCGTCGAAAACCTGTTCGGCGGCAACGAGCCCTTCCTGCCCATGCCCGTGGCCGAAGCCGAGTATATCGGCCTGAACACCAACCTTGAAAGCCCGGACGTGCTCAATTTCCATTTCGACGGGCTGATGGACAACGATGAACAGGCCCTGCGCATCTTCGGCGCGGAAGTGGTCAATATCGGGGGCATCGAGGGGCCTTATTATCGCGAGTCTGAAGAAGATGCCGAATATGACCCCATCCCCCCCTACCAGGCCGAGCTGAAGCTGTTCGGCGGCAGCTATTTCATCAACCAGAAGGCCTTCAACCACGACACGGATAATCCGGAAGACTACGGCCGCGTCAGCAGCTACGACCAGATGATGCGCACCGACGTCAACGTTTTTGACGATTCCACCCTGCACATCGCCGGCATGATCAAAAAAGACCTCACCGAAGACGAAGGCGCCCACAGTTCGCGCTTCACCAGCTATGACGAGGAACTCGATAAACACGGCTTCTGGCTGGACAATGACTACACCCTGGCCCTGAACACCGAGGCCGGCAGTACCCTGAAGTTCTCCCAGCTCAAGGAAACCGACGGCCGCGACCAGGCCTGGGATGCCTCGAACCCAACGGCCAATGATCTTGAAGCGGTGGCCGATTCCGAAGCCATGTTCAACGTCTCCGAATTAAACGGCCTTTCCGATGAGCCGATCAAGGCTCCGGAACGGATGTACGACCAGGACAGCGGCCGAATCCTGGCCGACCTGGCCGTGGGCGAGATCATCAACGTCCAAAACCTGGCCGCCAGCCTCGATGACACCGCCGACAAAACCATCAAGGTGCTCCACACCTCCGGGGCCGACATCGACCTCAGCGATGCCGGCGGCACCTCGGGCCGGAAGCTCTTCTATGATTACGAGTTTTACGTCGGGCCCGGCGGGCAGAACCTGTATCTGGACATCGACCGCAACGGCACCGCCCTGTCCTCGGTGACCCGTCACTTCGGGGCCTCGCCCAACGCCGACAACCTGGCCGACGCCATGGCCGGCTACCGCATCCCCACCCTTGAAGGCGACGGGCCGGACGCCTACGCCACCGATTTCGACCGCTGGGTGACCTATCTGGCCAACCTCGAGGAAGGCGAAGGCGCCCTCTTCGCCGACCAGCTCAACCGGGCCCACGGCGAAATGCACGCCACCACCGTGCTCTCCCTGCGGCAGTATTACAAATCCCTGTTCGGCCAGTTCAAGGTCCAGTCCCCCGACGGGCCGGCCAGCCTGACCATGTATCCGGCCTACGGTGACGAATCCGCGCCCTCGGCCGGCGGCGGCCACAACACCTGGACGGCCCGGGCCAGCGTCTTCGGCAACTGGGGCCGCCTGGATCAGGACGGCCGCTATTTCGGCGCCGACACCGACAGCGTGGCCGGCCTTTTGTCCCTGGAAAACGCCATCAACGAGGAAGTGACCCTGGGCCTGGGCGTGGGCGCCGGCACCTCGGAAGTCAAGTTCGACAAGTATGGCGCCAAGAGCGAAAGCGACGACCTGGCCCTGGCCGTCTACGGCCTCTATCGCCCGGCCGCCGCCAGCGACTTCTTCCTGTTGGGCCGCCTGGGCTACGGCCAGTCCTCCGTCGACACCCGGCGCGAAACCCCGCTGGGCCCCCGCGCCAAAGCCAGCTATGACGTGGATTACTTCAACGCCGCGCTCACCGGCGGCTATGACTTCCGCTTCGACAACGGCCTCATCCTGACCCCGTCGTTAACCCTGTCATACCTCTCGGCCGACGCCGACGACGCCACCGAAAAAGGCGGCGGCATCCACAACCTCCACCTCAACAACGGCGGCACCGACAGCTTCGAGGCCATCGCCGATCTGGAGTTGAAAAAGATCATCCCCACCCAAGCCGGCCACGTCAAGCTCCATGCCAACGTCGGCCTGGCCCAGGAGTTCATGGATGACCACACCGAGTTGACCACCACTTTCGTCAGCGCCCCGACCTTCCCGCGCTGGCGCAACGACAGCCCCGATGTCGGCGACACCCGCTTCCTGGCCGGCGCCGGCGTGGAAGCCAAAGTCTCTGAAAGCGCCGCCTTCGCCCTGGATTACCAAGGCAGCTTCCAGAGCAACTACGACAACCACGCCGCCCAGGCCACCTTCAAATACTCCTGGTAACCAGGGCGGAGCCCTGGACCCACAGATGCTATCGCATCTGCCCGAACCCGCTTCGCTGGGCGGTTGAGGGTGCAACATTTGGGGGGCCGGGACCATCGACCCGTTGGTATGAAAAGCATGAGCCGGCTTTGCCGGCTCATGCTTTTTGTTTATGCGAACTCTCTGTCACAGTCGCTTCCACTCGCGCCTGCCAAGACAATCAGGTGAGGCGGGCCGGTAATACTTCGGAGGGTGGCCGCGTGGGCCCCGACCGCGTCGCCGACGTGAAGCCGCGATTACCACGAATCCCACTGGCGACGCGGTTGGGCAGCGGCCGCCCGCAGAAGTTTT
>JAVBLB010000023.1:0-40601 GCA_031553735.1 Candidatus Adiutrix sp. | reverse complement strand
GATCGCGGTTTAATCAAAAAGATCACCGCAGCGCCAGTTGTTTGAGCCGTACAGGCGAGTTCTGGCGCTGCTTAAGGGTGGCTACTGACACAATGGTATGCCTTTCGGGGGTCCAGGGGGCGACAGCCCCCGGCGCGGGTGGGTCCAGGGTAGGGTGCGCGCAGCACCCTCCCCTGGCGGGGTCCGGGGCGGCGCCCCGGGCGAACGCTGAGACCGCCACGATTAAAATACTTAATGATGGCTTGGTTCACCGCCGCAATTTTTATCTTGGATGTCGCACCGCCCACTGGAGGCCAATGGAACCGCGGGTCGCCGGTCTGAACGCGCAAAGGCCCGGAGCCTATTGGCTCCGGGCCTTTGCATTGAAAGCCATCACACGGATCAACCGTTGCTTCAACCCGCCGAGGCCATCGCGGCTTCGGCCGACCCGGCGGCAACGCTCGGGACTCGCCGGCGGCTGTCGGCGCGCCGCTTCAATACCAGGGCCGCGACAATGCCCAGAGCGGCCCACACCACGCACCACACCAGCATCAGGTTGTAGCCGATCTCTATGTTGCCCTGTTTTTCGCCGTAATCCAGAAAGACGCTGATGACCTTCGGGGTGAAGATGTCCGGCGTCAGGGCGATCAGCGAAATGACCCCGGTGGCCATGCCGGTGGTGGCCAGGGGGATGCCGGCCTCGCCCATGGTCGACCAGTAGGTCGCCTTGACCACATTGACGAAATACCCGAGCGCGATGGTGAGCGCGGCGCAGAGCACGACCATCTGCGTGCTCAGATAAATGGCGGCCACGCACAGGCCGACGGCCAGGAAGGCGAAGAACATTCCCTTGCCTTTCGAGCTGAGTTTGTCCATGAAGAACCCGCCGGTGAAGCCGGCGACGGGCACGATCAGGAAACTTCTGATGATGGACAGGGTGCTGGAATGATTCTGGGAAAGATGCAGCACATCGGTGCAATAGGCGCCCGCATACCCGTTGACGGTGTTCCACAGGGTATAGCCGCACATGATCACGAAAATGCAGATCCAGGTCGAAGAACTTTTCAGAGTGGTCAGGATGATCTTTTTGATATCCTTGTTTTGGCCCTGGTTGCTTGACGCGGCGTTTTGGCCTTCAGCCGGCCGGTCGATTTCCGGCACCAGAATGATCACCGCCAGCATCAAAAGGATGAAAACGGCGGCGTTGATGAACAGCATGGCCCGAAAACCGGCGGCCACCGTCGCGAACATGGACAGGGCCCACAGACAGGCCGCGGCCACGGTGGCCTGGATCAGGCCGCGAAGTCCTTCACTGATGCCGAACAGCCGCCCCTGTTCCTCATCGGGGCCCAAGTTGCGGACGGCCTTGAGATAGGGCGACCAAAAAGTCCAGACGCTGAAGACGCCGTAAAGGGCGTGGATGACCACCAAGGAGTGGTACCCGGGATAGGTGGAGTACCACAGGGTCGCCAGGCACATGCCCAGGGTGGATAGAATCAGGAGCTTTTTGGTACTGAATTTTTCGGCCAAATAGCCGCTGGGTATATAGCCCAGAACATTGAACAGGCCGTAGGTGAGCCCGATGGTCCCGAGCTGCAAATGGCTGAGACCCAGGGCTTCCCGCATCTGGTGATAAAAAGAAAACCGCAAAAACGGCGTCAGATACACCAGCCCGGCGATCATGCTCAAGACGACCAGAACGATATTTCTCTTGCTTTTATTCATAATTCCTTGCCCCCTCTCGCCGCGACGGCTCTTTGGCCGTCGCGGCGAATGTTCCTTCGCATTGAATGCCGATCACCATTTTTCCCAGGATTTTTGCCGCTGGTCGAGTTCCTTCACGATTTCGGGGGCCAGGGGGTTTTCGTCCGGCGAATCGATGAGCTTGAGGGTCCGCTCGCGCAGGCGGGCCTCGATGGTGGGGGCCCCCCGGTTGACCCAGTTCTCATAGGGCACCCGCTCGAAGATGTTGGAATAGAACATGCTCTTGAAGTTGCTCATGGTGTGCTTTTCGCGGAGGAAGTTGCCGCCGGAGCCGACCTTGGCGATGACGTCGAGGGCCAGGCTGTCGTCGGTCACGGCCACCCCGTTCATGAACTTTTTGACCATGCCCAGGATCTCCTGGCCCAGGACGAAGTAGGCCGGGGAGACGGTGCTGCCGTGGTCGAGCCAACAGTGGGTGTCGTGGACCAGGCCCTCGCCGACCGTGGCGCTGACCAGGTCCTGCATGGCCCCTTCCACCCCGGCCTGGATGTCCACCACCTGGGAGTCGGTGCAGCCGGCGGTGCCGTAGAAGGGCAGGCGGTAGCGCTGGGCGATCTGGGCCAGGGCCCCGACCATCAGGGCCATTTCAATGGCCCCGTAGGAAAAGACGGTGGTCCGCATGTCCATGATGGTGCTGAAGGCGCCGTAGATGAAGGGGGCGCCCGGGTTGGCCGCCTGATGCAGCACCAGGCCGGACAGGGATTCGGCGCTGGCCTGGACGATGGTCCCGGCCAGGGTGGCCGGGGAGGTGCCGGCGGCCTGGATGCCGGGGAAGTTGATCAGGGGGATTTTCTTTTCGGCGCAGAAAATGATCTTTTCCACCACCGGGTCATAATACAGAAGCGGCGAAACCGGGTCGGCCAGATGCAAAAGGTACGGGTGGCGCTCGAATTCGTCCACCCCGCCCTGACAGAGGACGGCCATCTCGTAGATTTCCTTGAGGCTCGCCACGTCGGCGCAGCAGCAGACCGTGGGCTTGCGGCAGTATTCCATGGCGATGCGGGAGGCCACCTTGTCGGCCATGGTGGCCGGGAAGTCGTCGGCCATGCCCAGGGTCATGTTCCAGCCGTAATTGTCCAGCTTTTCGCACAGCCGGGCCATGACCTTGATGTGCTTGCTGACGAAGGGGGAGCGCTCCCCGGTGCCCGGGTCGAGGTAGTTGATGCAGTCGATGGTCGGGCCGAAGTAGGTGCGGCGGTCTTCAAGCTCGATGCAGCGCTTGTTGTCGCGGCTGCCGAGGGCGAAGCGATGCGGAGCCTGGGCCAGGGCTTTTTCCACGACCCAGGAAGGGAAATAGACCTGCTGGCCGACCACCTTGCAGCCCGCCGCCGCCAACAGTTCCAGGCCTTTCGGCTGGGTCATGCGCACGCCCAGGCGTTCGAGAATTTCCAGGGCCGCGTAGTGAAAGCGGTCGATCTGTTCCTCACTCAAAACCTTCATCCGGGGGGTGAAATGCAGTTCGTCGATTAAAAAGCCTCTGCCCATGACTGGCGCTCCTTTCGCGGCATCTTGTCGATGCGCCGTTGTGTTTGGTGAAAAATATATTCCAATGATGGAGGCGTTTGAACCTCCGTCTCGGCCGGTGGGATTTGTTCAACTCGAAGTCACGGCGTCGCTTCACTTCTCCGGGGCTCAGGGGCCGCCCCGGCGGCGGATCACGGGCACAGAAATCCCGTCCGGACCGGAAGGCTCCGCTCGCCGCGCTGAAGCGATGAACCGCAATAATCATGTTGTCAAGCTATAGAGCAGGTTCCGGGCCAAAGGTGTTCCGGCGGACTAACTAACGACAACTAGCGGTAAAAAATAATGTTTTTGAATTACACTTGACGAATCCCGGGCAAAGGTATACAGTCGGAACAAGTAAAACAAAATTTTTTGGCAAAATTTTTTGGCAAAAAATTTTGTAAACGGGAATGGGGCCGATATGGCGCTGAAAATGGATGAACTGCTCACATCGGTTCTCGACCAGTTGTTCCTGGGCGTCCTGGTCGTCGACGAGCAGGGCCGCATCATCTATTACAATCGGCGGATGGGCGAAATGGACGAATTGAGTCCGGAGGACACCCTGGGGTATAAGATCAACGAGGTCTATTCCGTGCGGGAGGCCGACAGCCCCTCGATGATCGCCCTGAGGACCGGAAAGGTGGTGGATGGCCACTTCATGGCCTACCGAACCGCCCGGGGGCGGCAGCTCAATACCCTGAACCACGCCTATCCCGTCTATGATCACGGGGAATTGAGGGGGGCGGTCTGCCTGGTCACCGATGTCACGAGCCTGATGTCCATGGCCTGGAATCCGCCGTCCGCCCGCCAGGCCGCTCCGCCTGAGAAAAGCCCCAGGGAGCGGCGGGTCGGGTTCGAGGACCTGATCGGCAAAAACCCCCTGTTCCGGGAGGCCATCGACGTGGCCAAGGTCGCGGCCAATGGACCCAGCCCGGTCATGCTGGTGGGGGAAACCGGCACCGGCAAGGACCTCTTCGCCCGGGCCATTCATGATTACGGCTCGCGAGCCCGGGGCAATTTCATGGCCATCAACTGTTCGGCCATTCCCGAAGCCCTTTTGGAGGGCATTCTTTTCGGCACCACCCGGGGGGCCTTCACCGGGGCCACCGACAAGGAGGGCCTCCTGGAACACGCCTCCGGCGGCACCCTGGTCCTCGACGAGATCAACTCCATGCCCCTGAGTCTCCAGGCCAAGCTCCTGCGGGTGCTCCAGGACCACAAGGTCCGGCGGGTGGGGGGGCTGTCGGAAAAGACGGTCGATCTGCGGATCATCAGCGCCTCCAACGTCAATCCGCTTTTGGCCATCGAAAACCAGACCCTGCGGGCCGACCTCTATTACCGCCTGGGGGTGGTCCAGGTCATCATCCCGCCTCTGCGCGAGCGGCCGGAGGACATTCCCCACCTGGCCCGCTTTTTCATCGACCGGGTCAACCGCAAGCTGGGCCGCAAGGTCACCGGCCTCGGCGCCGGGGTGCTGCGGTCCCTCCAGCAGAGGCCCTGGCCGGGCAACGTGCGGGAGTTGGAACACGCCATCGAGTCGGCCATGAATTTCGTCCTGGACGATGAGATCCTGTCCGAGCGGCATTTCCGGCGGTCCAACCGCCATATAGAGCCGGTGAACAAGCCCTCCCGCCAGGCGGAGTCAGACCGCCCGGCGACTTCAACCGGGCCGTTTACGGGGGAGGAGTCGTTATATCGGGCCATGCGGCCCGAGGAGGGGGCCGCCTTCGCGGTTTTCAAGCCCCAAGGCGAGGCGTCGGCTCCGGCGGGAGAGGGCGGGGCGCGGCTCAAAGGGACCCTGGATCAGGCGGAGCGGGCCCGGCTGGTGGAGGCGCTGAGCCGGCACCGGGGGGTCATCAGCCGGGCGGCGGCCTTTTTGGGTTTGAGCCCGCAGCTCATGAGCTATAAAATGAAAAAACATCATCTGAACCGGAACGATTTTCAAATGGTTCCGACACAATAACGGCCGCAGTGCCGCCCCGCCCACTTGGCGGGTGGCGAGGAGGGGCTAGAGCGCTTTTCTATTGAAGGAAATGAGCATGAAATGAAAAGCGCCCGGATGTTTGCGCGTTTTACAATTTATTGAAGACAGATAAATTGTAAAACGCTCTAGTGTCCTGCCGGATCGCGTAAAAAAGGAAGGGAAGGGGGGCAAATAGCTATTCCCGGCTCTCTGTGGTGGTTTTTAGCTACAGTTCGACAATAAACATCAAAAAACTTCTCCAAATATCAAAATATACTTGACTTCAGAATCAATTTACAAAATAATACGCTCACTCGATCCAATAAATCAGTGAAAGGTCGGTTTCGGCCTATGCCCCTGTCTCCCCTGCGCTTTTCCGATCTCAAATTCTATGGATATTCCGAAGAATTTATCGCCCGCCAGGCGGCCCGGCCGGATTCATGGCGTGATCAATGGCCCGATGACCCCTGCTTGACGGAAATACGGGACCACCTCAGCCCTCTGCTCCGGCGGCAATACGGCTTTAAGACCGATGCCTTTTTGCCGGATGACGGCATGATGGCCATCATGGCCATGGGCGATGAAGCCGTCGATCCGGTGGAGACCATAATGTTGGTGGAGGAATTTTTCGACATCAAAATAACCGATGAGATGATGCGGGAAATACAGCGGGACGATACCTATCTGAATTTTGTGACGTTGGTGCTGAATTTGGCCGGCCCGGATTATGGGGCCGGAATAGATGCCAAATTTCTCCAGCCCTTATGCCTGCCGACGGAGTATCACCAGGCGGGGCGCTCGACTTTTTGGCGCCGGCTTCCGGTGATCGGCGGGGACAACCGCTGGCATCGGGCCTTGCGGAAACGGCAGACCGAACGTTTGGCGAATTCGCCGCGCTGGGTCAAACGCTGGCCGGAAGACTTGGGGCTGATCTCGCTGCGGGATGAAGCCAGCCGCCTCATGGCGAACCGGCTGGATTGGCCCAACCTGGCTTTTCTGCCGGACGACCAGTTGGCGGCCTTGTTTCATCATAAGCGGGGACGCGAATGTATTCCGGCGGTGCTGGCCGACCTGAACCGGACTTTTGGAACCGACCTGGATGTGGATTTCATCGTCAGCAGCGGCCGCACCTATCTGGATTTGCTGCGGCATATCCAGATCACCCGGACAAAATGAAAGGCCCCCTTCACCCATGTCTCCTCTGCGCGTTTCCGACCCCGGATGTTTTGCCGAATCCCCCGAATTCATCGCCCGGCAGGCGGCCCGCCCGGATTCCTGGCGGGATCAATGGCCCGACGATCCTCGTCTGGCGGCCATACGGGACCACCTCAGCCACCTGTTCCGCCGACACTTCGGCTTTAAAACCGACGCCTTCTTACCAGATGATGAAATGGGGGCCATTTTCGAAATGAGCGATTCACCCACCGGTGACACGCGCCTCATTTTTCTGGTGGAACTCTCTTTTGACATTGTAATAGATGATGAAATCCGGCAAAAAATACTCCATGATACCTATTTGGGTTTTGTGGAATTGATACTGAAGCTGGCCGCCCCGGATTACGAATCCAAAGTCGATGCCGTATTTCTCCAGCCGTTGAGACTTCCGATAGGGTTCCACCGGATGGAGGGCTCGACCTTTTGGCGGAAATTTCCGGTATTCGGCCGGGATAGCCGTCAGCACCGGGCCTTGCGAAAGTCTCAGGCCTGGCGGTCGGACTGTACGCCGCGCTGGGTCAAACGCTGGCCGGAAGAGCGGGGACTGATTTCCATGCGAGACGAAGTCAGCCGCCTCCTGGTAGATCGGCTGGATTGGTTCGACCGGGCTTTTCTGCCGGACGACCAATTGGCGGCCCTGTTTCACCACAAGCTGGGACGCGAATATATTCCGGTGGTGCTGGCCGACCTGAACCGGGTTTTGGGAACCACTCTGGATGTGGATTTCATCATCAATAACGACCGCACCTATCTGGATCTGCTGCGCCATATCCAGACCCAGCGCGAAGCAAGACAGTTGGAGAAGAGGGCATGAAGGCGGGCTTGGCAAAGCATCTGGTCTTGAGTTCCATTTTGGTCCTGGCTCCGGCCGCCCGGGGGCTGGCCGGGGAGGAGGAAAGCCTTTCGGCGCCGCGGCTGTTTCCGTTTTCCGTCGACTGCCTGGAGGTGGACAGCTTGCCCCGGGTATCAAACGAACGCTTGAATAAGTTGGCGCCCCGATTGAAGGAGGCTCTGCGGCCCCTGACCAGTGCGGTGGGTTTCGAAAGCCCGGGCTGTTCCATCAGCGAACACTTCTTCGAGGAACCCCCGGTTTATATTCGCTGGACGCCGACGGCGACGGCCTGGAGGATATCCTGTACTCCGGTTTCTAGCTGTGCGCGGAGGGCGGCCTGAACACCATACCGAGGGACCGATTCAGACACCATTCAGTTTACATAATATTACTTATCGGACAATTATTGCGCCGCTATGGACCAAACAGATGGCCACCTCTTTACAGACCGGAGCAATGCGGGTATGATTCCCCAAAAGAAGGCCTGGAGCCGCTCCGAGTTTGGAGGAAACATTCGATGACCACGGATGAGATCAGCGTCCTGTTCGACCACGCCCGGCCGGCCCGCATCGGCCTGCCCGAGGCGGTCTTCTGCCAGGGCAAGCACATATCCGTTCTGGAAAAACTTTTGCGCGAATTCCATTCCGGCCAGGACCGCCCGGTGCTGTTCACCCGCCTGGAGCCCGAAGTTTTCGACCGGCTGCCGGCCGAGGTCCGGGCTGGGATCGATTACCACTCCGTCTCCCGCACCGCCTTCGGCCGGACTCTGCCCCGGCGGAGCGGCGCCCGGGTGGCCGTGGTCTCGGCCGGGTCGGCCGACGCCTTCGTCACCTGGGAGGCGGCCCGAACTCTGGAATACCTGGGCCTGGAGCACACCGTCTACGAGGACAACGGCGTGGCCGGCCTATGGCGCCTGGCCTCGCGGCTCGAGGATCTCAACCGCCATCAGGTGGTCATCGTCGTGGCCGGGCTGGACGCGGCCCTGGCTTCGGTTTTGGGCGGCCTGACCCCCCGGCCGATTTTCGCGGTCCCGACTTCGGTGGGCTACGGCCAGGCCCAGGCCGGCCTGACGGCCTTGAACAGTATGCTGGTCAGTTGCGCCCCAGGCATCGGGGTGCTGAACATCGACAACGGCTACGGCGCGGCCTGCGCGGCGGCCCGGGTGGCCAACCTGCTCACGGATGGTCACTGAATCGGCCCACCCAACGAACAATAAGCTGAGCTGTTCATGTCGGCCGTCCGGGCACATTATTATAGTGGCCGCAGCGCCACTTGTTTGAGCCGGTAATCGCCCCACCGGGCGATAGATAGATTGCCCGACAGGGCAAAGATGGCGAGTTGTGGCGCTGCCTACGGGTCATCGCGGCTTCATCACCGACTCCAAGGGGGTCCAGGGGGCGACAGCCCCCCGGCGCGGGTGGGTCCAGGGCAGGGCCCGCGCAGGGCCCTCCCCTGGCGGGGCTTGGGGCGGAGCCCCATACTTTCATGTTCGCCCGCAGGGCGCACCAAATAAAACCGAGGAGCCGACGACCATGCGGCAGACGCTTGAACACCTGGAAATGCATATCGCCCACGCCTGCAATCTGCGGTGCAAATTCTGCACCCATTACTGCGACATCGGCTATGGCGGGCTGGTGCCCCACGCCGTCGGCGCGGAGTGGCTGAAGACCTGGTCCCGGCGGGTGCGGCCTGAACGCTTCTACCTTCTGGGCGGGGAGCCGCTCTTGAACCCCGAACTCGACCTCTATCTGCGGACCGCCCGGGAGTGCTTTCCCGATTCCAAACGGCTGGTGGTGACCAACGGGCTGCTCCTGACCCGGATCGAATCCATCCTGCCGGTGTTCATTGAAACCGGCACCCGGCTGCACATCAGCATCCACCCCATCCCCCGCTCCGAGGAAGCCCGCCTGACCGAGGGTCTGGCCCTGGCCGAGCGCTGGCTCCGGCGGGGCCTTCTGGTCTCCTATCGGGGCGGCATCCAGAACTGGTATGCGCCGTATCGCGACGAGGGCCCGGCCATCAAACCCTATGCGGACGACGACGCGCGGGCCAGCTTCGCGGCCCTCTGCGGGAAGGACGGCAAATCCTGCGTGAATCTTCACGAAGGGAAGTTGTGGAAATGCCCGGCCCTGGCCTTTCTGCCGATGGTGATCGACAAGCTGGAACACCGGGCCCAGTGGGAACCCTATCTGCAATACCGGCCGCTGGCCCCCGAGGCCGGCGATGAGGAGCTGGCCAAGTTTATCGCCCTGGACGCCGAATTCTGCGACATCTGCCCGGCCGGGGCTCCGCCGGCCCTGCCTCCGGAGGTCTTGACCGACCACGGCCGACTGGTGGTGCTGGAGCCCCCGCAAAATCGGCTGCGCTTTATGTGGCGCGGCCTGGGCAAAGCCCGGCAGTGGCTGCGGCGGGGGCCGGCTTCTTCATAAAATATTTTTTCCCCGGCAACCAAATAGAGCGCCCCATGATTTCGCCAAAGTCCGAAATCATGGGGCGTTATCGTCCGGGGACCGATCTCGGAAGCGGCCTGGCTACTCTTGAGAGATGGGGATCAATCTCCAGGCCAGCACAAAAATTTCCTGGCTCTGGGTCCGGGTGGCCCGGGGTTTGAGGCGGGTGATTTTGGCGAAACGGGGCGTCAATTCGCGGATGAAGGCCTCGCCATCCTGGCTTTGAAAAATTTTGAAGAGGAAATGGCCGCCGGGGTTGAGCAGCCGCTCGGCCCAGGCCCAGGCCACCCGGCAGAGTTCCAGGCTGCGGGCCTGGTCGACCTCCCGCCGGCCTATGGTTTTGGGGGCCATGTCCGACAGGACGACATCGAAGGGGCCTTCCCCGGTCACCAGTTCAATGTCGGCGTCCAAAAGGTCGGCCTGAAGAATGGTCACCTGGGGTGGAAAGGGGCTGACGGGCGGCTCCAGATCCAGGCCGAGCACCCGGCCGCGCGGCCCCACCCGGCCGGCCGCGTACAGCGTCCAGCCCCCCGGAGCGCAGCCGAGATCCAACACCTTCTGGCCCGGGTGGAGCAATTTGAACCTCTGATCGAATTCCTCCAGCTTATAGACCGAACGAGCCGGAAAGCCCTCCTGCCGGGCCTTGCGGCTGTAATAGTCATCGAGGCGGCGGCGATCTTTGACGGCCATGAACTCCCCTTCCCCACCCGGCCGCGCGGCCGACCTGGGCATCTCCGCCCCGGAGGGGCTGTGCGCCGCCGCTATCTCGTCGTGGTTGGGGCGCGGCGGTCGGACGGAGATGCGGTCACCTCCACCATTTAAATAAATTATATAATATCAATACGTTACTGTCAAGAAAAAAAATAAGGCCTATTCGTGGAACAGCCACAGCCGACCCACCGCCAAGCCGACGGCGGTCAGGGCCAGGGAGCCCAGAAGATTCCCGGCCGCGGTCATGAGCGCCAGCCCGAACTGGCCGCGCTCCAGAAAACCCACCACCTCGGCGGAAAACGTGGAAAAGGTGGTCAGGCCTCCCAGTATCCCGGTGATGACGAACAGGCGAATTTCCGGCGGCCAGTGAGGCCGGGCGGCCAAGAGAGCCAGGGCCAGGCCGATCAGAAGGCCCCCGGCCATATTGGCCAGCCAGGTGCCGGTCTGAAAGGCCGGCCCGGCCGGGTTGAATTTCAGGTTCAAAAGCCAGCGGCAGGTCGCGCCCAGTCCGCCGCCTAAAAATACGGCCAGAAAGGGCCAGAACCAGGATTGGGGCATACGGCCCTCCTGAGGTCAACGTGAGTGAGAACTCCCGTGCGGATGCATTGGAATAACGAAGCCCGCCCCGGCGGGCGGGGCGGGCTTTTGAAAAACCTGGTCCGAAGGCTGAGCGGATCGAAGCGCGTCGGCGGTTTGATCCGCCCCGGCCGGCCAGAGAACCGGCCACCGACGGACGAGGGTTGGGGAACTCGCGGACCGGGGGGTTGAACCCTGGTCCAGATGGCGCCCGCCGTTTCGGCCCGAAGGTCGTCTCGGCGGCGCGAATTTTTAGAACAGGCCTTTGACCTTGCCGGTCTCGCAATCGACATCGACGCGGCGGTAGGCCGGGTCGGAGGCGGTGCCGGGCATGAGGGTGATGGCCCCGGCCACGGGAACCACGAAGCCGGCGCCGGCATAGACCAGGCAGTCGCGGACGAAGAGGCGCCAGTTTTTGGGCACGCCCTTGACGGTCGGGTCGGCCGACAGCGACAGGTGGGTCTTGACCATGCAGAGGCCCAGCTTGGAAGTGACCGGATCTTTTTCATACAGATCCAGCTTCTTGGCGGCGTCCGGACCGTAATCCACGCCGTCGGCGCCGTAGACTTCCTTGGCGATCTTTTCGATGCGGACCTTCAAGGGTTCGTTCAGTTCATAGAGGAACTTGAACTGCGGTTTGTCGTCGCAGGCGTCCTTGACGGCGTTGGCCAGTTCGATGGCCCCTTCGCCGCCCTTCAGCCAGTGGTCGGACACGGCCACGCGGGCGCCGGCCGATTCACAGGCCTTGCGGATGGCTTCGATCTCTTCCTTGGTGTCGGTGACGAAGGAGTTGATGCAGACCACCGGGCTGATGCCGGCCTTCTTGACCGTGGCCACATGGTGCAGAAGGTTCGCGCAGCCTTTTTCCACCTGGCCGACGTTGGCCACTTTGTATTCCTCGGGCAGGGGCTTGCCGGGAACCGGGATGGGGGCGCCGCCGTGGCACTTCAGGGCCCGCACGGTGGCCACGATGACCGCCGCGTTGGGGGTGAGGCCGGAGAAACGGCACTTGAGGTTCCAGAATTTTTCGAAACCGATGTCGGCGGCGAAACCGGACTCGGTGACGTGGTAATCGGCCAGCTTCAGGGCCAGGCGGTCGGAGACGATGGAGCTCTGGCCGATGGCGATGTTGGCGAAGGGGCCGGCGTGGACGAAGCAGGGCTGGCCTTCCAGGGTCTGCATCAGGTTGGGATTGAGGGCTTCCACCATCCAGGCGGTCATGGCCCCGGCCACGTCGAGGTCGCTGGTGGTGATGGGGTTGCCCTTCTTGTCATAAGCCAGAACCATCTTGCCGATGCGTTCGCGCATATCCTTCAGGTCGGAGGCCACGGCCAGGATGGCCATGATTTCCGAGGAGACGGCGATGCCGAACTTGGACTGCATCATATAGCCGTCCTGCTTGCCGCCGAGACCGATGACGATGTTGCGGAGGCACTGGGCGGCGAAGTCGATGATCCAGCCGTATTCAACCCGGGTGGGGTCGATGTCGAGCCGCTTCAGAGCGCGCTTGGCCAGCTGTTCGTCGTCGTAGTTGCGCTCGTGCTGCATGCGGGAGTTCAAGGCCACCATACCCAGGTTGTGGGAGTTCATGATGGCGTTGATGTCGCCGGTCAGGCCCAGGGAGAAGGGGGTCAGGGGCACGCACTGGCTCATGCCGCCGCCGGCCGCCGAACCTTTGATGTTCATGGTGGGGCCGCCGGAAGGCTGACGAATGGCCGCGGTGACGTTCAAGCCGAGCTTGCCCATGCCCTGAACCAGGCCCATGGTGGTGGTGGATTTGCCTTCGCCCAAGGGGGTCGGGGTGATGGCGGTGACGTCGATATATTTGCCGTCCGGCTTGTTGGCCAGGCGCCGCAGGGCCTTGGCATAATCGATCTTGGCCACGTAATGGCCGTAAGGCAGAATTTCTTCGTCCTCCAGACCGATTTTGGCGGCCAGGTCCCTGATCTTGATCAGGTGCTTTTCAGCCGCTTCCGCGATTTCGTAGTCCTTGGCGCCTTTAGCTGTAAAATCTTGCCAATTCAAACCCATGGTGGAGCCTCCGTGTGCGAAATAACACAACCCTCGGTTGTGGAAAAGGCGGGGGCGGGCCGGTTGTTCCCGGCCGAAAACCGCCGTCGCGATGTAAACCCAATACTTCAGGACTCGATGCATCAAAAGGCCCGTTTGTCACGATTCGGCCAATTTTGATGTCGTTTCGAAACACACTGCAAAACTGCTCTTTTTGTTGGTCTCATTATATATCACGCCCCCAACCCAAAGTCAAGAATTTTCACGGCCCCAAAATCGTATAATCATTATATCTTTTTTCGAAATATCTTTTTGAAATCATCCCCCTGGCCCGGTTCGGGCCCCCGGGAAAACGCGTTGACAAAATAAAACGATCTGCTACTATTATTCAGGCGATTTGTCCAAATTCATCAAATTACGGGCCCATGTTTTATGTTTTGCCCGAAAAAACTGCCCGCCTTTTTGACAACGATGTTAACTGGCGCCCGGCGATGTTAACACGTAAAACTTTGATGTCGATAACCCGGACGAGATTCCCATGACCCTTCCGAATGAAATTTTTCTGCCCACCGCCGCCGCGACCCGGGATTTCGGGTCGCGGCTTGGCCGGAGCCTGGCCGGGGCCCTGACCGACGGCCGCCTCACCCTGCCCTTTCTCATCACCCTCTCCGGCGACCTCGGAGCCGGCAAAACCACCCTCTGCCAGGGGCTGGGCCAGGCTCTGGGGGTGGCCGAACCCGGCGAGATCGTCAGCCCCACCTTCACCCTGGCCAACGAATACCACGGCCGCTGGGACATCTTCCACCTGGACGTCTACCGCCTCGACACCCCGGACCAGTTCGAGGAGGCGGGCCTAGGCGAATACCTCGACCGCCACGGTCTGACCCTGGTGGAATGGCCGGAGCGGATGCCGGAAGGCTTCTGGCCGGAACCCCGCCTGGAACTGGCCCTGACGTTTCAGGGCCGGGGGCGGCGGTTGACCCTCTCGGCCGGCCCGCTCATGGGCGCCGCCTGGCTCGGGGATGAATTTCCGTGAAAAAACCTGAACTTTTGGAACAAATCCAGCTGCTGTTTTTTGTCGTGGCCCTGCCGCTTTTGCTCACTTTGGCGGCCGCCTGGCTGGCGGCGCTGGTCGCCGGGATCGATCCGGGCTCGGCCTGGTCGCTGCCGGGCGGCTTCATGCTTTCCCGGGCTTCCGTCGCCCGCTTCCTGGCCGGCTTCGGTTTGGTCTCGGCTCTAGCCGCCCTGGCGGTGGGGTCCTGGAGCCTGTGGGACATCCGGCGGGCCGGACGAAAAGCCCGTGAATCCCGGGAGGCGCTGCTGCGGGAGTTTCGCCGGGGGTTGGCGCGCCTCCCCTGGCGGCTCGGGGCCTTGGGGGCCTTTCTGGCCTTGGCTCTCACCGCCGTTGTGGCCTGTTTTGTGCTGCTGTTTCTCTGGCCGCATCTCAATTTTCACCGGAGGGTCGATTTTTATCTGATCGCCATGGCCGGCCTGGCTCTGCTGGCCTGGCTCTACTTCGGCGTGAAACTGATCGTGAACATCCACCGGATGTCGCGGCTGCTGCTGGAGATCGAGCCTCTGACCGTCCCGGGCCGCCGGGTGGCCGAGGCCGAGGCCCCCCAACTGTGGGCGATGGTCGCCTCCCTGGCCGAAAAAATCGGGACCGAGCCGCCGCGCCACCTGGCGGCCGGGCTGGAGGGGGGCTGTTTCGTCACCGAGCACCCGGCCCTCCTGGCCGAAGCCGAGGAGCCTCTGGCGGGCCGGCTGCTGTATCTGTCGCTGGCCGACCTGGCTTTTCTGACCCGGCTCGAAGCCGAAGCCGTCATCGGGCACGAACTGGCCCATTTCGCCGGTGAGGATACGGAGTACAGCCGCCATTTCGGCCCCATTCACGCCCGGGTGGCGGCCAACCTGGCGGCCGTCCACCTGGCCGAAGCCGGCGAAGACGGGCCGGGGGTATCCAGCCTGGCCGGAAAACCCACCCGGCTGCTGGGCGAATTTTTTCTCCAGGCCTTTCACCAGGCGGTCGGCCATTGGAGCCGGGAGCGCGAATTGGCCGCCGACCGGCGGGGAGCGGCGGTCGCCGACCCGGCGGCCCAGGGCCGGGCGCTGCTCAAAATATCCCTCCTGCGTCCCCTCATCGGACGCGTCCTGGCCGAAGGCTGGGAATCCGGCGCGGCGTGGCGGGGCGATGTTCTGGCCCGGCTCACGCGGCTGGCGGAGGAACAGGGGGGGTCAGACCCGGCCGCGCTCCTGGGGGCTTCCACAGCCCACCCCACCGACAGCCATCCCCCGACCCGCCAGCGTCTCGAGGCCCTGGGCCTCGAGGCGACCGCCGAATTTCTGGAAAGCGTCGCGCGGATGCGTCCGACCGGTCTTTTGCGGGAATTGGGACTGGAGATCGATTCATCCGGCGAAGGGGCCGTCCGGGGGCTGACCGCGACTTTGGAGGGCGATCTGGCCCGGCGGGCTCTGGAACATGCGGAGGCGGAAGAGAGCCTGCTCCGGGGCCTGGCCGCGGAAGGCGTGGAGCGGCGCGAGTTTTACGAGGGCGTCAGGGGGCTGGTCGGCGCGGCCGGCCTGTTGGGTTTAGGCGGCCTGGCGGCCGGCATTTTTATGCTGGTCAACGGTAAGATGCCGCCCCTGGCGGGTTACGGCGCTCTGGCGGCCGCGACGCTGCTGTTCGCCTTCGCCCGATACATGTGGAAACGGCGCCTGCGGCCGTTCATCGTGTTCACGGCCGAGGGCTTTCTGGTCGCCGATCTCGCCGAGCCCATCCCCTGGACAGCGATAGCCGAGTTTCAGACCCTCAATATCAACGGCTCCCCGATGATCATTTTCACGTTCGCGCCCGATTACGAGCCGCCGCCCTTCAGAAAAGACGGCCGGAGCTCCTATAAGCCCGCCAAGCGACAGTTGACCTGTTCGGCCAATGCCCTGAAAGCGCCGCTGAAGCCGGAAGAATTCCAGCGGGAACTGATCGCCTATTTCCAGGCGGCCATCGCCCGCGCCGAACTCAAACGGCGAGCGGAGGCCGCCGATGCCGTGGCGACGGCCGACAGGTCTTGATGATGCGGTAGACGCCGCCCCATTTCCTCTACACCGAGAATTGCCGCCGAAAGCACCCGCCTCTTGCATTTCACCCGCAATGCTGTAAAATTGGAGCCGGACGCCGGTGGCGGCTCGGGCCGCCACGGCGTCTTACCATTACCTCACGGACGAACGACAGACGGATGACCATGCTCTCTTTTTTCTTTTGCGAGCCGCGACGCCATGTATGACGTCGCCATAGTCGGCCTGGGCCCGGCCGGGGCCACCCTGGCCCGGTATCTGGACAGCGGCCTGTCGGTGGCGGCCATCGACCGCAAACGGCTGGACGGTTCCCCGGGCGGGTTCACCAAGCCCTGCGGCGGCCTTCTGGCCCCCAGCGCCCAGAAAGCCCTGGTGGAGGCCGGGTTGAACCTGCCCTCCTCGGTTTTGGTCGATCCCCAGATTTTCGCGGTCAAGACCATGGATCTGGTCTCCGGCCTGATGCGGCACTATCAGCGCTATTTCCTCAATGTCGACCGTCACCGATTCGACCTGTGGCTGACTTCGCTCATCCCGTCGTCGGTGAAGATCTTCGATCAGGCCGAGTGTCGGAGCATCACCCCCAACGATTCCGGGGGCTATGACCTGACCTTCGCCCAGGGCGGCCGGCTGTGGACCATTTCCGCCCGGCAGGTGGTGGGGGCCGAGGGCTCCAGTTCCCTGGTCCGGCGGACCTTCCTGCCGGTTCCGGTCCGGCGCTACCTCTGCATCCAGGAAACCTTTCCCGGGCACCCCCGGGAGCCCTACGGCTGCTTCTTCGACGAGCGGGTCACCGACTGCTACGGCTGGATCAACAACAAGCAGGGGCAGTTGATCCTGGGGGCGGCCCTGCCTCTGGAGCGGCACCCGGCCGTCAAGCACCGGGACCGCTTCGAAGCCCTCAAGGAAGCCCTGCGCCCCTTCGGCTACCGGTTTTACGGCGCGCCCCTGCACATTGAAGCGGGCCTGGTCTCCCGCCCCTCCTCCCCGGGGCAGGTCGTCTCCGGCCGGGAGGGGATATTCCTGATGGGCGAAGCGGCCGGCCTGGTCAGCCCCAGTTCCCTGGAAGGCATCAGCTACGCCCTGATCAGCGCCCGCCACCTCAGCCAGGTGCTCAATCAGCCCCCGGCCCAGCCCCAGAAGGCCTACCGCCAGGCTTTGAGGCCGCTGCGGCGCAAAATTCTGAGGCGGCTCCTCAAATCACCGTTCATGTTCCAGCCCTTCCTGCGGCGGCTGGTGATGCGCAGCGGCCTTTTGAGCCTCGGCGAAGTCGACCGGTCCCCGCTCGATTGAAAAAACACGCCGGATGCGGTACTATTATCAAAAAGATGGAGGCGATAGAACCTCCGTCTCGGCCGCGGCGACACGCGCATAACGAAATCACGGCGGCGCATGGCCCCTTTCGGGGCAAAGTTGGTGGCAGTCGATTTTTCATCCCGGCCGCCTCGAGTCAACCACCAAGACGTCGCGGCGGCGAAACGCCCTGAAGGGGGCCTGGAGGTGACGGATGACCAAGTATATCGAAAAATACCTCGGCAGCGAGGCCGATTCGCTCCTGAACCACAAATGCCAGACCGTCAGCGCCAAAACCCTGGTGCTGCCCGGGCCGGATTTCGTCAGCCGCGTCCTGACCGCTTCCGACCGGCCCATCCCGGTCTTGCGGTCGCTCCAGACCCTCTTCAGTCATGGCCGGTTGGGCGGCACGGGTTATCTGTCGATCCTGCCGGTGGATCAGGGCATCGAACACTCGGCCGCCGCCTCCTTCGCTCCCAACCCGGCCTATTTCGACCCGGAAAATATCGTCAAGCTGGCCCTGGAGGCCGGCTGCAGCGCGGTGGCCAGCACCCTGGGCGTCCTGGGCCTGGTGGCCCGCAAATACGCCCACCAGATTCCCTTCATTCTCAAGCTCAACCACAATGAACTCCTGACCTATCCCAACCAGGCCGACCAGGTCATGTTCGCCTCGGTGGAACAGGCCTGGAACATGGGCGCCGTGGCCGTGGGGGCCACCATCTATTTCGGCAGCGAAGAATCCACCCGCCAACTCCAGGAGGTCTCCGAGGCCTTCGAGGCCGCCCACGATCTGGGAATGGCCACTATCCTGTGGTGCTACCTGCGCAACCCGGCCTTCAAGACCAAGGAAGTCGACTACCACCTCTCGGCCGACCTCACCGGCCAGGCCAACCACCTGGGGGTGACCATCCAGGCCGACATCATCAAGCAGAAGCTGCCGGAAAACAACGGCGGCTTCACGGCCCTGAATTTCGGCAAGACCTCGCCTTTGGTCTACGACCACCTGACCAGCAGCCACCCCATCGACCTGACCCGCTACCAGGTGCTCAACTGCTTCGCCGGCCGGGCCGGGCTGATCAATTCCGGCGGGGCTTCCCAGGGTCAGGCCGACATGGCCGAAGCCGTGCGCACCGCGGTCATCAACAAGCGGGCCGGGGGCATGGGCCTGATCATGGGCCGCAAGGCCTTCCAGCGGCCGATGAAAGACGGGGCGGCCCTCATCAACCTGGTGCAGGACGTCTATCTGGACAGCAAGATCACCATCGCCTGAGACTGAGGTCTCCGGCCGCGGTGAAGGAAT
Source organism: Candidatus Adiutrix sp. (assembly GCA_031553735.1). Classification (GTDB taxonomy): domain Bacteria; phylum Desulfobacterota; class Desulfarculia; order Adiutricales; family Adiutricaceae; genus Adiutrix. The sequence continues at coordinate 21,936 of JAVBLB010000023.1, read as the reverse complement.
GGGGACCATGACTGAAGTGCGCTTTTCCTACGGCCGGTCATTTTTGGAGCTGGATATCCCGGAGGACCGGCTGCGGGCGGTGCTGGTTTCCGGGGCCCACGCTTTCCGGCCGGAGGCTTCGGAGGCGGAACTGGTGGCCCGGGCCCTGGACCGGCCCATCGGCGCGCCCCGGCTGGGCGAACTGGTCCGGGGCCGCAAAAAAGTGGTCTATCTGGCCAGCGACCACACCCGGCCGGTGCCCAGCCGGGTCATCTTCCCGCCGATGGCCGCGGAGATCGAGGCCGCCGGGGGCGAACTGACCATCCTGATCTCCACCGGCTGCCACCGGGCCACCACCCCGGCCGAACTGGCCGCCAAGTTCGGCCCGGAGGCGGCGGCCCGATACCCGGTGGTCATCCACGACTGCGAAAAATCTGAGACGCTGCCGGCGGGCGAACTGCCTTCCGGCGGGGCCTTCCGCCTCAACCGCCTGGCCATGGAGGCCGACCTCCTGGTGGCCGAGGGCTTCATCGAACCCCACTTTTTCGCCGGTTTTTCCGGGGGCCGCAAGAGCGTCTTTCCCGGAGTGACCGACCTGGCCGGGGTGCTGGCCAACCATTCTTCGGCCTTCATCGCTCACGAACGGGCCCGCACCGGGATCCTCGACGGCAACCCCATCCACCGGGACATGGTCCACGCCGCCGATACGGCCCGGCTGGCCTTCATCGTCAACGTGGTCATCGACGCCGATAAAAAGGTCATCGCCGCCTTCGCCGGCCGTCATGACCAGGCCCACCGGGCCGGGGCCGAATTCCTGGCCGGCCTGGCCGGGGTCAAGGCCGCGCCGGCCGACATCGTCATCACCACCAACGGCGGCTACCCCCTGGACCAGAACCTCTACCAGGCCGTCAAGGGCCTGACCGCGGCCGAGGCCTGTGTCAAGCCCGGCGGGGTCATCATCATGGCCGCCCGCTGCGAGGACGGCCACGGCGGCGAAAGTTTCCACCGGACCTTCAAAAACGAAAAGGACCTGAATAAACTGATGGCCGGCTTCCTGGCCCGTACCCCGGCCGAGACCATCCCCGACCAGTGGCAGTCCCAGATCCTGACCCGGATCCTCCTCAAGCACCGGGTGATCATGGTCACCGAAGCTCCCCGCCAACTGGTGGAGGACTTCCAACTGACCTGGGCCCCGGACCTCCCGGCCGCTCTGGCCCTGGCCGACGGGTTCCTCGGGCACGGGCACGGCTCCGTCACCGCCATACCCGACGGCATCGGCGTGATCGTGCGGCCTTGAACCAGGGCCGCGCTGCATCCGACGGCCCGCGGGAAAACTCTTTTTCCGCGGGCTTTTCATATGCGCCGGCCCGGACCGGCCTGGTTTTGACCGCGACTCGTGTTTATATTTAGATGTATGGTTCGCCGTCGGCGGCCGCGATTTGATAACGGAGACTTACATTACATGTTCGGCAATGGTTTCGACATTCAAAGAATACTGCTGATGGTGGTGCCGGTGCTGCTGGCCCTGACCGTCCACGAATACGCCCACGGCCTGGCGGCCTATCGGCTGGGCGACAACACGGCCAAGAACGAGGGCCGGCTGACCCTGAACCCCCTGGCCCACCTCGATCCCATCGGCACGCTCATGCTGTTTTTTTCCGGACTGTTCGGCTGGGCCAAGCCGGTGCCCTTCAACCCGGCCAACTTTCGGAACCCGGTCCGCGACACCACCCTGGTGGCCCTGGCCGGCCCGGTCTCCAATTTTCTCCTCGCGATAGTATTGACCGCGGTGTTCAAGGCCGCGGCCCACCTGGGCCTCTTCGATGCGCTGTTCAGCGCCCTGGGCGCGGGCCTGGCCGACAACGTGCTCCACATGTTCTACCTGGCCATTTTGGTGAACATTTCCCTGGGCTTCTTCAACCTGCTGCCCTTCCCCCCGCTGGACGGCTTCAAGGTGCTCGCCTATTTCCTGCCCCCTCGCTGGGTCGAATTCACCTATCGCCACAGCCTGGTCTTCTTCATCGCCTTCGTGGCCCTGGTGGCCACGGGCGTTCTGCAGAAGGCGGTCGGCCCCCTGATCTACACCCTCTTCGGGTTCCTGGCCAGATGACCGACGAACTGCTGGTCAAGCTCCAGATGTATGAAGGGCCGCTGGACCTCCTGCTCCACCTCATCAAGAAAAACGAAGTGGACCTCGACGATGTGCCGGTGGCCCTCATCACCGCCCAGTACCTGGAATACCTGGACCTGATGGAATCGCTGAACGTGGAGATGGCCGCCGACTTCCTGGTCATGGCCGCCACCCTGGCCCAGATCAAATCCCGCCTGTTGCTGCCCCGCGAGGACGGCGACGACCCGGAGGCCGACCCGGAGGCCGAGTTCAAGGCGGCGGTGCTCGATCCCCTTCTGGAACACCTGCGCCGGGGGGCGGGAGATTTCAGCGGGGCGGCCGAAGCCCTGCGGCACCGCCAGATTCTGGACAGCGACGTCTTCGTGCGGGGCGGGAGTCCCCTGGAGGAGGATCCGGACGCCCCCGACGAACCCCTGGCGGCCACCCTTTTCGACCTGGTGGACGCCTTCCGCCGCCTGTCGGAAAAAAAAGAGCGCACCCGGACCCTGGAATTCGTGGTCGAACGCAAGACCCTGGCCGAGCGCCTCGTCGAGATACGAACGTTTTTGAAGGATAGGAAACGGGGATTTTTCGAGGATATCTGCGCCGGGGACCGGGACAAGGGCGAGGTGGTGCTGAGTTTCCTGGCCATTTTGGAATTGGCCCGCATCGGCTTTCTGCGCCTGTATCAGGCCTCTCCGGACCGCCGCGCCGCCGCCCCCGCCGGGGACGGCCCGGAAGCCGCCCCGGGCCTCGAACTGTTCCTGGCCGACCCCGAGGCCGAGGTCGGCGACGCCGAAACCCTGGGTTACTGATCCCCCTCGCCCCAGCCGGAGGATTTCTCCGACACCAAAGCGGGCTCGGCGGCTTCGGAACCCGGCCCCAGGAAAGATTGCCCCGGCAGGTCGGCCTTGCGGCGGGCCTTGGCTTTTTTGGGCACATACAGTGTGGGTTCGATTTCGTGGAGCAAGCCTCCCGACGGTCGGGGCTGAAGGCGGTAGGTCTCCCGGATCTCCTGCTCGTAGATCATGATCAGGCCGTTGTTCCGGAAACTGAAATATTCGCCGTTCTGGCCGATGATGAGGTGCTCCAGGACTTTCAGGCCCCCCAGGTAGGCCAGGTGCACCAGGCGGCGGGTCATGCGCTGGTCGTCCTCGGAAGGGTTGACGTCCCCGCCGGGGTGGTTGTGAACGAAGACCAGGCCGCTGCTGCGCAGGATGATGGCCCGCTCCAGCACTTCCCGGGGGCGACGTGGGCTTCGGAAACGGTGCCCCGGCTGAGATCCTCGACCTCGATGATGGCGTTGTTGTTGTCGAGGTGGAAGAGCTTGAAGATTTCCTTGTCCCGGCTCTCCAGGTCGTGCCGGAGATAGGCGATGACCTGCTCCGGCGAGTTGAGATAATCCCGCCCCTTGAGGCTCTTTTCCAAAAACTTCCCCGCGACCGCGTGGATGAACTTGATGGCCACGATGTTGGTCGGGCCGGCCCCGGCGATTTGGGCCAGAAGCACAGGATCCGCCTCGAAGACCTCGCGGATGCTGCCGAAGCGCTCCAGCATGGCCCGGGCGGTGATTTTGCAGTCCCGCCGGGGCGTGCCGAAGGTCAGCAGCAGTTCCAGCACTTCGGCGTCGGTGAGCTTATCCAGCCCGTGTTCCAGAAATTTGTCCCGGAGCCGCTGCCGGTGGCCCTCCCGGGGGTCTTTTTTCCGTTCCGTCACTTCGAGTCCCTTCGGCGCCCGGTCGGCGCCTCACCTCGCCCCGAGTGGAGCAACACGCCGCTGTAAAACGGTCCGGCTATAGCTGGTCGTCCGGGAACGGGTGCTCGCCAACCAGTTGGGCGAGCGCTCAGCGACTCGTTGGTCGAGTACTCGCCGACCCGGTGGCCGAGCGCTCGTCTCCTCACTTCAGGATGGCGCCCGTGGTTCCGGAGGAGACGCTCCGGGCGTAGCGGACGGCGTAGCCGGTCTTTATTTTCGGCTCGAAGGGCGTTTTGGCCCAGGCCGCCCGCCGTTCGGCCAGTTACTCGTCGGTCACTTTCAGGTCCAGGGTGCGGTTGGGGATATCGACTTCGATGATGTCCCCCTCCCGGATCAGGGCGATGGGGCCGCCGTCGGCCGCCTCCGGCGAGACGTGCCCGACCACCGCCCCCCGGGAGCCGCCGGAAAAGCGGCCGTCGGTGACCATGGCCACCTCCCCCCCCAGACCCAGGCCCATGATGGCCGCGGTGGGGGTCAGCATCTCCCGCATGCCCGGGCCGCCCCGGGGGCCCTCATACCGCACCACCACCACGTCGCCGGGGCGGATGCCGCCGGCCATGATGGCATCGGTGGCCTCTTCCTCGCTGTCGAAGACCCGGGCCGGGCCGGAATGCCGCATCATGCTCTCGGCCACGGCCGACTGTTTGACCACCGCGCCGTCCGGGGCCAGGCGGCCGTAAAGGATGGCCAGGCCGCCCTCTTTATGGTAGGGCTTGGCCACCGGGCGCAACACTTCCCCGTCGGCGTCCGGGGCGGCCTTGAGACTTTCGGCCAGGGGCCGGCCGGTGGCGGTCAACGCCAGCGAGTCCACCAGCGAAGCCCGGGCCAGTTCCTTCATCACCGCCATGACCCCGCCGGCCTCGTTGAGGTCCACCAGGTGGTGGGCGCCGCCGGGGGAGAGGCTGACCAGGTGGGGCACCCGCCGGCTGAGCTCGTTGATCGAGCCGAGGTCGAAATCCAGCCCGGCTTCATGGGCCAGGGCCGGCACGTGGAGCGTGGTGTTGGTGGAGCAGCCCAGGGCCAGATCCACGGCCAGGGCGTTCTGGAAGGCCCCGGCCGTGGCCAGGTCGCGCGGCTTGATGTCCCGGGCCACCAGGTTCATGACGGCTTCGCCGCTCATCTTGGCCAGGCGCAGCCGGGCGGCCGAAACCGCCGGGATGGTGCCGTTGCCGGGCAGGGCCAGCCCCAGGGCCTCGCTGAGGCAGTTCATGCTGTTGGCCGTGAACATGCCGGCGCAGGAGCCGGGCCCCGGGCAGGCGCAGCCGGCCAGGGTTTCCAGCTCGGCCTCGGACATTTTGCCGGCCACCTGGGCCCCCACGCCTTCGAAGATGGTGATGAGGTCCGCCGGTTTATTGCGGTAACGGCCGGGGAGCATCGGGCCGCCGGAGACCACCACCGCCGGAATGTTGAGCCGGAGGGCCCCCATCATCATGCCGGGGGTGACCTTGTCGCAGTTGGGGATGAGCACCAGGCCGTCGAAGGGGTGGGCCGTGGCCATGACCTCGATGGAATCGGCGATGAGTTCGCGGCTCATCAGGGAATATTTCATGCCCTGATGATTCATGGCCAGGCCGTCGCAGACCCCGATGCTTCCGAAGCGGAACGGCACCCCCCCGGCCAGGCGGATCCCGGCGCAGACGGCCTCGGCCACCTTGTCGAGGTGGATGTGGCCGGGGATGATCTCGTTCCAGCCGCTGGCCACGCCGATCAGGGGGCGGCCCATTTCCGAATCGGTCAGCCCCAGGGCCTTCAACAGGCCCCGGTGGGGGGCCCGGGCCGGCCCCTTGGTCATTTTTTCACTTCTCATGGACACGATTCACCATCCCGGCCCGGTGGGGCCATACGTTGCCGCGGCTTATCCAGGGCCGGGTCGCGGCCGTCGCGGTCTGATTTTGGATTTATTGGCGGGACGCCGCCCTTGGGGGCTTTGAGGGTGTATTATAGCCAAAGGCGGCTGGTCCGTCCAGCCTCCTTTTTTCAGCTCTGGATCCATACGCCGGGCCCGAATGTTACAAAAATGTGAAACCTGCGTCCCGTCCGCTTCTCCAGGTTTACAGACCGGACACTTTCTCCTATAATGATGAATGCGGCGGCGCGTCCCGCCAAAACTTTCCGGACATGAGGTGACGAGCATGAAATTGTTGGCCGTCAACGGCAGCCCCCGCACCCGGATGAATACCGGCCTGCTTTTGGAACAAGTGGCCGCCGGCGCGCGTTCCAAAGGCGCCGAGGCCGAACTGGTGCACCTGCGCCAGCATGAATACACCGGCTGCATCAGCTGCTTCCATTGCAAGGATCCCCAAGGCTCCTCCTACGGCCGCTGCATCAAGAAGGACGGGCTGACGGAGGTTCTGGACCGGGCCCATCAGGCCGACGTGCTGGTTTTGGGCAGCCCTTTTTATTTCAGCGTCGAAACCGCCTTCATGCGGGCCTTCCAGGAACGCCTGTGGTTCCAGTATTACCTTTACACCGCCAAAAAACCCCCGCTGTCGCCCCGCAAGAAGGCGGTGGCCCTCCTCTACACCATGAACGTCAAAGAAGAGGACATGGCCGCCTACCACAAGGACGCGGTCATCGCGGTGGCCAAAGGCGTCATGGAGCGCCTCTTCGCCCCCTGCGAACTGTTCTTCTGCACTGACACCAAGCAGGTCAAGGATTATTCCCGCTACGAAATGGACATGTTCGACGTGGCGGCCAAGGATCGGCGCCATCTCGAAGTTTTTCCCCATGACCTGGAGCGGGCCTTCGACCTGGGCGCCCGGCTGGCGGGCTGAAGGCGATTGAGCCTTCGGTCCCGGCCGCCGCGATCCGATCACGGCGAAATCGCGGCGACGCATCGCCCCTCAGGGGCATGAAAACGACTCTGGAGAATATGGTTTGATGAACCCACCCCCATCGAGGCGGATGGCGATCACGGTCGCCGGCTGGTGCCTTCTGACGCTCCTCGCCGCCCCGGCTTTATGCGCGGAGGCGGACAACGTGCTGCGCATCTCCGGTTCGACCACGGTTCTGCCCATCGCCCAGCGGGCGGCCGAATATTTCATGGGCCTCAGGCCCCGGGCCGAGGTCTCGGTCTCCGGCACCGGCAGCGGGGAGGGGCTCAAGGCCCTGGTGGAAAAGGCCATCGACATCGCCACCTCCTCACGGGACCTCAAGCCCGAGGAAGTCAAGCGCATGGCCGAGCACGGCCTCAGGCTGGTGCGGCACACCATCGCCCGGGACTGCCTGGTGGTGGTGGTCCACCCCGACAACCCGGTGAACAACCTCACCCTGGCCCAGCTCAAGGGCCTCTATGACGGCTCGATCCGCAATTGGAAGGAAGTGGGCGGGCTGGACAAGCAGGTGGTGGCCATCAACCGCGACGTCAGCTCCGGCACGTTCGAGACCTGGCTGGAAATGGTTCTGAAGGGCGCCCACTTCCGGCCCGACGCCCAGATGCAGACCTCGGCCGGCGGGGTGGCCTACGCCGTCAGCAGCAACCGCTACGCCATCGGCTATATCGGCCTGGGCTACGTCAGCCCCCGGGTCAAGGTGGTGGACGTCGAAGGCGTCAAGCCGGATCTGGCGACCGTGCGCTCCGGCCAATACCCGCTCTCCCGGGAACTCTATGTCTTCACCCGCACCGATCCCCCGCAAATCGCCACGGACTTCATCAACTTCCTCACCAGCCCCGACGGCCGGAAGCTGGTGGAGAAGGAAGGCTTCCTGTCCGTGGAATCGACGGAGGCCATGCCGCGATGACCGATCCCAGCCTTTCGCCCGCGGCCCGGCCCCGTCCGCTGCGGCCCCGCCTGTCCCCGGGCGAGCAGGGGGCCAAATTCTGTTTCATGGCCTGCTCGGCCCTGGCCCTGGGCTTCATGCTGCTGATCATGATCTTTCTGTTCCAGGCCGGCCTAGGGATCTTCCTGCCCAACGAGGAGGGACCGGGAATCGGCCTGGCCGATTTTTTCCTGAACACCGCCTGGTACCCCACCTACGATCCCCCGGATTTCGGCATCCTGGCCCTGGTGGCCGGCTCCCTGGCGGTGACGGTGCTGTCGGCCTGCCTGGCCACCCCCCTGGGGCTGGGCCTGGCCGTGTATCTGGCCTGCGTGGCCGGCCCCCGGGTGCGGGAGTTCGTCAAGCCGGCGGTGGAGCTTCTGGCGGCCGTGCCCTCGGTGGTGCTGGGCTTCGTGGGCATGGTCCTCATCGCCCCCTTCATGCAGAACGTGCTGGACGTGCCCACCGGCCTGAACCTTTTGAACGCCGGGCTTTTACTGGCCCTGATGGCCACCCCCACCGTGGCCTCCATGGGCGAGGACGCCCTCTCGGCCGTGCCCCGCGAACTGCGGGACGCCGCCTACGCCCTGGGGGCCACCCGCTGGGAGACCATCTGGCAGGTGACCATGCCGGCGGCGGTCAGCGGCCTGACCACGGCCGTGATCCTCGGCCTGGGCCGGGCCCTGGGCGAGACCATGGTCGTTCTGATGGTGGCCGGCGGCTCGGCCCAGGTGCCCCATTCGCTGTTCGATTCCATCCGCCCCCTGACCTCCACCCTGGCCGCGGAAATGGCCGAGACCCCCATCGGCAGCCACCATTACTACGCCCTGTTCGCCATCGGCGTGGTCCTCTTCCTGATGACCCTGGCCTTCAACCTTTTGGCCTTCTTCATCAGCCGCCGCTGGCGGACCCGGATCGGCCGGTAAAACAAGCCGCCGCCGGCGGCAGTCTGCTCCCGCCGGGAGCATGAAAGACTCGACATGGCCCTGCTCTTCGGTTATGACTATCCGGCCCGCCGCCGCCGCCAGGCCCTGGCCCTGTTCCTGGTCCGCCTGTCGGCCGGCGTGGTGCTGGCCGTCCTGGCCGGGATCCTGATCTTTATCTTCTATCACGGCTACTCGGCCATCAGCTGGGAGTTTTTGACCGAATTCCCCCGCAACGGCATGACCGAGGGCGGCATCTTCCCGGCTCTCCTGGGGACGCTGCTTCTGGCCGTGGGTTCGCTGGTCATCGCCCTCCCCATCGGCTTCGGGGCGGCCATCTACCTGGCCGAATACGCCCGGCCGGGGCCGCTTCTGACGGTCATCCGCCTGGGGATCGGCAACCTCTCCGGGGTGCCGTCGGTGGTGTTCGGTCTCTTCGGCCTGGCCGTCTTCGTGGGTCTCATGGGTTTCGGACGCTCGATTCTGTCTGGCTCGCTGACCCTGGCCATGCTGATCCTGCCCACGGTGACCTCGGCCGCCGAGGAAGCCCTGAGCCAGACCCCGCAGTCCTTCCGCGAGGCGGCCATCGGGCTGGGGGCCAACCGCTGGCAGGCCATCCGCCAGGTGGTGCTGCCGGCGGCCCTGCCCGGCATGCTCACCGGAGCCATCCTGGCTTTGGGCCGGGCCGCCGGGGAGACGGCCCCCATCATGTTCACCGCCGCCGCGGCCTATACCCTGGCCCTGTCCGAATCGCCCATGAGCGAGGTCATGGCCCTGTCGACCCACATCTATAACCTGGCCACCAGCGGCACCCACATCGAAGCCACCCGGCCCCTGCAATACGGTTCGGCCGTGGTGCTGATGGCCCTGGTGCTGGGCTTGTCTCTGGTAGCCATCATTCTGCGGGCCCGGCTGAGGAGGGGGCGTCAATGGTAGACAAAACGGCGGCGATCAATTCCGCTTCCCAAAGCGTGGAAGCGATTATTGAACCTTCGTCCCGGCTGGCGCGGCCCGCCCATGACGCGGGCGCGGCAGCATCTCGTCCCACTGGGGCACGGCCGTCCGGCATCGCCATCTCGGCCCGGAAGGTCGATTTCTATTACGGGGATTTCCAGGCGCTCAAGCATATCGACCTGGATATGGAGGCCCGGCGGACCACGGCCTTCATCGGCCCTTCCGGCTGCGGCAAGTCCACCTTCCTCAAACTTTTGAACCGGATGCAGGACACCGTGCCCGGTGCCCGGCTGGCCGGCAGCATCCTCCTTGACGGGCAGGACATCTACGCCCCCGAGGCCGACCCGGTGGCCATCCGCCGCAAGGTGGGCATGGTCTTTCAGAAACCGAATCCCTTTCCCAAGTCCATCTATGATAATATATGTTATGGACCGCGCCTTATCGGCGTCCGCAAGGCGGCCGACCTCGACGTCATCGTGGAAAAGGCTCTTCGGGCGGCCGCCCTGTGGGACGAAGTCAAGGACCTCCTGGACAAATCGGCCCTGGCCCTTTCCGGCGGCCAGCAGCAGCGGGTCTGCATCGCCCGGGCCCTGGCCCTGGAGCCGGAGGTGGTCCTGATGGACGAACCCACCAGCGCCCTGGACCCCATCGCCACGTCCAAAATCGAAGACTGGGTGCGGGAGGCGGCCGGGAAGCTGACCATCATCATCGTCACCCACAACATGCAGCAGGCGGCCCGCATTTCCGACTCCACCGCCTTTTTCTACCTGGGGCAACTGATCGAATACGGAGCCACGGACGAACTCTTCACCAGCCCCCGCGAGGAACGGACCGAAAACTACATCACCGGACGCTTCGGCTGAAAAGAACTGTTCCGGGACTCCAGGATTTCAGAGGATTTTCATGAATGGATTGTTCCATATAAATGGCTGGAGGCGATTAACCCTCCGTCCCGGCCGGCGCGGCCCGTCTATGACGCGGTTTTGGCGGCGCATCGCCCCTCCGGGGCTTGGCCTGATCGGGGCGGCCGCCACCCTGGCCCTGATCCTGGCGGCCGGATCGTTCGGGGCCTCGCCGGCGGCCCTGGCCCAGGATCCCCCGCCAAGTTTTCTGGACACGGCCCCCGGAACCCCCGACCCGGACGGCAACCGCCTGCCCAACGGCCAGCCTCGATTGCGCATCAAAAAACTGGAGCGCCGCGAAGTCTCGCCCGTCTGTCCGGGCAACTCGCTGACGTTGACTTTTTTCTTTCCCCAGGGCTTTGACCGGCCCGGCCCGGACGAAGACCTGGCCGGGCGGATCGCCGAAGAACTGAAGAGGGAGGCGGCCGAATTTACCAAAGATGGCTTCTGTCCCAAAGAAGACTGCGGCAGCCGTTCCTGCGGCGCCTGGACGGCCCGAAAAACCGTGGCCGTCTACCAGCCTTCGCCGGATTACGTCTCCATCTTGTTTACCGACTATAGTTTCACCGGCGGGGCCCACCCCAACACCACCTATACCGCCCTGACCTACGATTTGACCACTGGTCAGCCCCTGACCCTGGCCGGGCTCTTTCCCGATCGGGATCGGGCGCTGCCCCGATATTGGGAATGGGTTTACAGCCATTGGTGCTCCCGCATGGGCTACAAATTTCCGCTTCATTTCCAGAATCTCCAGCCATGCAACCAGGCTGATGTCCCGGACGCCCCGGATACCCCTGCCCCCCCCGACACTTATGTCTGGGCTTCGACCCTGGACGATCTGGGCCGCCTGGTCTTCACCCCCCAGGGAGCCTCCCTGGTGCTGGGCCCCTATGAATCCGGGTCTTACGCCTCGGGGACGGTCATTCTGGATCTGCCCCGGGACGAGTTCATCGCCCTCGGGGCTTCGCCGGCCCTCTGGGGAATAAAACCCGCGAAACCCGCCGAGTGAAACTCACGGACGGATAGCCGCAATACTCCACCGATGTAAGGACACGCCATATGCCGACCGCATTTTTTGACAAGGAATTGCGCCGTTTGCGCGAATCACTGGCCCAGATGGGCGGAGCGGTGGAGCGAATGCTGGACACCGCCCTGGCCGCGCTGCGCTCCGGGGATGTGGAGCTGGCCGACCGGGCCATCAAGCTCGACAAAGAAATCAACGAATACGACAACCGCATCACCGACAAGACCATCCTCCTCATCGCCACCAACCAGCCGGTGGCCGGCGACCTGCGGTTTCTGGCCTCCAGTCTGAAAATGACCGGGGAACTCGAACGGATCGGGGACCTGTCGGCCAACCTGGCCCGCCGGGCCAAGGGGCTGGTGGCCGCCGACGCCAAGGCGCCGCTCCCGGACGATCTCGACGAGTTGGCCACCCTGGCCCAGGGCATGTTTCGCGGCGCCCTGGACGCTTTCGCCAACCGCAACGCGGACCGGGCCCGGGCCGTTTTGGAGCAGGATGACCTGGTCGACGACCTCAACCGCCAGATTCGCCGGGACATGGTGGAACAGATCGCCCAACACGGCCCGCTGGTCCACTGGGGGCTGGAGATCATCTCCACCGCCATTCACCTCGAGCGTCTGGGGGACCACGCCACCAACCTGGCCGAAGAGGTCATTTACATCCACAGCGGCCGCAACGTCCGTCACGGCGCTCCGCCCGCGGCGGCCGATCTGGCCGCCGCCACGGCCAGACCCAACCACATCCACCGTGAAGACATCGAAGACAAAGGCTAACCAGGGCTGAGCCCTGGACCCACAGATGCTATCGCATCTGCCCGAACCCGCTTCGCTGGGCTTCGGGGGCCGCAACATCTGGGCGGCCGGGACCATCGATTCGTTGGGGGGCCTGGGCCCTCGGATGCTGTGCATCTTCCAAGATTGCTTTCACCCGGTGAGAACAAGGAAAGCCAGGCGGCGGGGCCGGTAATACTTCGGAAGACGGACGCGTGGGCCCCGGCCGCGTCGCCGATGCGACCTATCGAGCGCTCCGGCCCTCACCGGCGACGCGGTTGGGAGAGCGGCCGGCTGGAGAAGTTTTACCGGCCCCGCCCGCCGTACGGCCGACGACAATGCCATCTTGATGGAGAAATGGCATCACTGGGCTTCGGCGGCCACAACGTTTGGGCGGCCGGGACCGTCGATTCGTTGGGAGCAACCGTCTACGCCGGCAATCGTGAAAGCACATATCGCAATAAATAGTTTTATATTGAACCGGCTTTTGCTATCATATCTCCACCACCCTTCATGAAAGGACGCCGCTCAGTCATGGAAGTCCTCAAACTGCCGCCCAAGGCGGCCATCATCGGCGCCGGGGCCTGGGGCACGGCCCTGGCCATTCACGCCGCCCGCCAGGGCCTGGACGTGACCCTCTGGGTCCGGGAACCGGAGGTGGTCGAGCAGATCAATCAGCGGCGGCAGAACCAGACCTTCCTGCCCGGCCTGGAAGTGCCCGCCAACGTAACCGCAGTCTGCGACCTGGGCGCGGCTTTGGCCGGTCAGCAGTTGATTCTGGTGGTGGTGCCCAGTCACGTCATGCGGTCCATGGCCGTTCAGATGGCCCCGCTCCTGCCGCCGAACCCGGTGGTCATCAGCGCCTCCAAGGGCATTGAGGATGAAACTTCGGCCACCATGGTCCAAATTCTGGAAGAGGAATTGCGGTCCTGCCCGGGCCTGGAACTGGGGGCCATCTCCGGACCCAGCTTCGCCCTGGAGGTGGCCCGGGGGCTGCCGACGGCCGTGACCCTGGCCATGCGTTCCGGCGCTCTGGCCAAGGTGGTCCAGGCCCTGCTCTCCGCCCCGACGTTCCGGATCTACACCTCCCTGGACATGGTGGGCGTGGAACTGGGCGGGGCCTTGAAAAACGTCTACGCCATCGCCACCGGCATCTGCGACGGCTTCGCCCTGGGCCTCAACGCCCGGGCGGCCATGCTGCCCCGGGCCCTGGGAGAGATGACCCGCATGGCCGTGGCCCTGGGCGCCAACCCCATGACCCTGATGGGTCTTTCTGGAATGGGCGACCTGATCCTCACCGCCACGGGCGATTTGTCGCGCAACCGCCAGGTAGGCCTGCGCCTGGGCGCCGGCGAAAAGCTGGAAAATATCCTGGCCGGGAAGCAAGCGGTGGCCGAGGGCATCCGCAACGCCCGGTCGGTCCACAACATGGCCCTCAGGCATCAGGTGGAAATGCCCATGGCCCGGGAAGTCTATCGGGTGCTTTATGAAAACAAGGATCCCCAGCGGGCCATGGGCGACCTTCTGACCCGGCCCCTGAAAGACGAGCTCGACCCGCGCTACCAGGTTTTCGGCGCTTAAGACCGGAGGAGATTGAATTTCCGTCTTGACATAACCGCACTGTAAGCGGCGCCCCCACCACCCGACGAGGTGATAGGCGCGGTTCTTCATTGGCGCGGTTACGGCGGAGCCCGACCCCTTCCGGGCAGGGGTTGAATTATATAGAGTATTCACCGGCCTGTCCCGCGCGGGCCCGGCCGGGGGCTGTTTTTTGGGCCTTAATCTAAGATAATGCTTGACCAGAAGGCCAAAAATGGGCAATATAGCCTCTGCCCTGGGTCTTTCCAACCAAAGAGGCATCCCGAAGTCCCTGAAGGGCGAACGGGAAGGGGCGCCGCCCGGGTAAGCGGGAAGCTCCCATCAAGTATATTTCGCTTCGCAACAAGGAAGGATTGAACATGACTAAAGCAGAACTCATCGCCAAAATCGCCGAGGACGCCGGCATTACCAAAAGCCAGGCCGACAAGGTCGTCAGCGCCCTGGTGGAAGTCATGACCGGCGAAATCAAGAGCAATGGCGGCATCACCCTGGCCGGTCTGGGCAGCTTCTCCGTCGTCCGCCGCGAAGCCCGCAAGGGTCATAACCCCAAGACCATGGCCCCCATGGACATTCCCGCGTCCAACACGGTGAAGTTCAAAAGCGCCAAAGCTCTGAAGGATTCCATCAACTGATGTCCCTCAGGAAGGGGGCGGAGGCGGTTGAAACTTCGCCCTGTTCGACGAAACGCGGTCCCGATGCGGCCGCGCCATATGCCCCCGAGGGGGCGTTGAAATTCAGGATGACGGCCGGGTTTGGCGACTCCGGCCTTATTCCGTGTCCCGTTTTAGATTTGATGGGCGGAGGCGCGATTGAGCCTCCCCGTCCCGGCCGCCGCGATCCGGGCATGACGATGTCGCTGCGGCGCAAGGCCCCTTACGGGGTGAGGAAAGGAGCCGAACATGGCCCGAGTTACTGTCGAAGATTGTCTGGAACAGGTGGAAAACCGTTTCGTTCTGGTGCATTTGGCCGCCGAGCGGGCGCGCCAGCTCAAAAAGGGCGCCTTGCCCCTCAATGACCGCAAAAACAAGGAAGTGGTCCTGTCGCTCCGGGAAATCGCCTCGGGCCAGATCACCCAGGACAATCTCAAGCAGTATGAGCCCGTCTTCATGGAGCAGGACGAGCCCATCGAAATCATCGACGACGACAACTCCCCCGACGAATAAGCGCCATGGCTGAAGCATACCAAGCGATCGTGGTCGTGGCCTCCACCAAAGGCGCCCGCGGCGAACGGGAAGACCTGGTGGGCCCGGCGCTGGCCGGTCCCCTGACGGAAGCCGGTTACGCCCTGGTTCCCACGCTCATCGTCACCGACGACCGGACGGCCATCGCCGAAGCCCTGGTGGAACTCGTCGACCGGCGGAGCATCGACCTGGTGCTCACCAGCGGCGGCACGGGCCTCTCCCCCAGCGACGTCACCCCGGAAGCCACCCTGGATGTGGCCGAACGGCAGATTCCCGGCCTGGCCGAAGCCATGCGGGCCGCCGGACGGGCCTTCACTCCCCACGCCGATCTTTCCCGGGCCGTGGCCGTCCAGCGCCGCCGGAGCCTGATCATCAACCTGCCCGGTTCGCCGAAAGGCGCCTTGGAAAACCTTCTGGTGGTGCTTCCGGCCCTGAACCACGCCCTGGACAAAATCAAGGGCGATCCCCGCGACTGCGCCCGCTGAAAGTCGCCGCCCAAGTACCGCATGGGGCCAAGAGCTTCCGCTCTCCCCACAGCTCACGCACAAAGCCGGCCCCGCTGGCTTTGTGCGTTTTAGGGCCTGGTCGTAATCGATTTCGAAACCCTATTTCATTGCCTGGAGGGCTTGAAGGCTTTGTCATAGTAATTAAGGGCTTGACCAATTCGGGCGGTCGAGTTAAAATAGGCAAATTCGGTTTAAAGGCGCGGTTTCGGGTAAACCCTTCCGACCGCCCAGTTATGAATCACGAAGTTCTGATCCAGTCCGTATGATTTGGGGGCGCCATTATCGGCGGCCGGATGTGGGCGCCGGACAGTCTTATTTTCAAGGTGGCATTCAATGGTCAGCATCAATCTTGATTTCTCCCTGCTCATTCAGCTCGCCAACTTTCTCTTCCTGATCCTGGCCCTCAACTACCTGCTCTACCGGCCGATCCGCAAGATCCTGGCCGAAAGGCGCGAACTTTTCGACCGCTTGCGGGATGAAGCCGCCAAGGCCAAAGCCGAAATCGAAAACAGCGAGGCCGAGAAGACCAGGCTCAACGCCGAATCCCAGCGCCAGGGGCTGTCGCTCAAAAACGAGCTCACCGCCAGGGCCGTGACCCAGGAAAAGAATCTCCTGGCCGAAGCCCAGGCCCAAGCCCTCCGCCAGATCAACGACAACCGGGCTCGCCTGCAGCAGTCCGCCTCGGCCGCCCGGACGGCCCTGAGCCAGGAAGTGCGCGACATCGCCCGGGAGATGGCCTCGAAAATTTTGGGGAGAAGCATATGAAAAAGTTCGCCGTCGCCGCCCTGATCCTCGCCCTGCCGGTTTTGACCGCCGGGTCGGCCTTCGCCTCTGAGGGCGGCTATTCCGAAGCCCAGATCAAGGATCTCCTGCTCCGGGTCATGAACTTCGCCGTCTTTTTCGTGGTCTTGTTCTATCTGCTGCGCCGGCCGGTGGGCAAGTTCTTCCGCGACCGGCGGGAAAACATCGCCCGCAACCTCGAGTATCTGGAGACCCAGGCCCGCAACCTCAAGGAACAGACAGAAATAATCAATAAGCAGATCGCGGATATCGCCTCGGAGCGCGACGCCATCCTGGCTCAGTATGAACGCCTGGGCCAGAAAGAAGCCGCCCGCATCGTGGCCGAGGCCAAGGCCGCGGCCGAGGTCATCGTTCAGAAGACCCAGGCGGCCATGGACCTGGAGATCAAGACCGCCCGTCAGGCGCTCCTCAGGGAAATCGTCAAACTCTCCAGCCAGGCGGCCGCTGATCTGGTCAAATCCAACATCAACGAAAGCGATCAGGCCCGCCTGACCACCGAATTCATGGCCCAGGTGGAAAAGCTGAAAGTCGCCAACAACTGAGGCCGGGGGACATTCATGAAAAATCAGACCGTAGTCAAGCGTTACGCCCGGGCTCTGTTGGAATTGGGCATCGCCGACGGCCAGTATGTCCAATACGGCCGAGAGCTGAAAGATCTGGCCGAGGCCCTCGGACGGGCCGGCGAAACGGCCCGGGCCCTGACCTCCCCGGCCTTCCCCGAAGGCGTGCGCCGCAAGATGCTGGACCAGGTGCTGAACCGGACCAGCCTGAGCCCCCTGGTGAATAATTTCGTTCGCCTGCTGATGGACAAGGGCCGCCTGGTCGAGCTGCCCGACATCGCCGCGGCCTACAACGCCCTGGCCGATGAGCAGCAGGGGCTGGTTCAGGCCACCATCACCTCGGCCGGAACGTTGACCAAGGCCCAGGTCGAATCCATCCGCGCCGCCCTGGGGGTTTTTTCCAAACGCCAGGTGAACCTGACGCTCAAGGAAGACCCGGCCATCATCGGCGGCCTGGTCGCCCAGATGGGGGACCTGATCATCGACGGTAGCGTGCGCACCCAGATCGACAAGCTGTCCGGGATTTTGGGCGTCCTGTAAAACGGGGGCCGCTTTCGGCGCTGCTGAGCAGATTTTCATAAAGTATCTCAATAGTTTCGTGATATAAAAAACAGCCCCGCCGCGCCGCCGATCAGGCGGATGACATTTCGGCGGCCCGGTCCGGCCGGGACCGGGTTTGACGAAACCGTCGACGGGCTTCGGAGTAGCCCGCGGGAGCCACCCGCAAGGAGTTGTAGCGACATGGCCATTAGAGCGGAAGAAATTTCGGAAATCATCAAATCGCAGATCAATGAATACGGCCGCCAGGTGGAACTGGCCGAGACCGGCACGGTGCTCTCGGTGGGCGACGGCGTGGCCAAGGTCTATGGCGTGGAAAAGGCCATGGCCATGGAACTCCTGGAATTCCCCCACGGCATCCTGGGCATGGTTCTGAACCTCGAAGAGGACAACGTGGGCGTGGCGATCTTAGGCGACGTGGAGCACATCAAGGAAGGCGACACGGTCAAGCGCACCGGCCGCATCGCCCAGGTGCCCGTCGGCGACGCGCTGCTCGGCCGGGTGGTGGACGGCGTGGGCCAGCCCATCGACGGCAAGGGTCCCATCGACGCCAAGGAGTTCGCCCGCATCGAGGTGGTGGCTCCCGGCATCATCGCCCGCAAAGGCGTCCATGAGCCCATGTATACCGGCATCAAGGCCATCGACGCCATGACGCCCATCGGCCGGGGCCAGCGCGAACTGATCATCGGCGACCGCCAGATCGGCAAGACCGCCATCTGCGTGGACGCCATCATCAACCAGAAGGGCCAGGACGTGGTCTGCATCTACGTGGCCGTGGGGCAGAAAAAATCCACCGTGGCCCAGGTGGTCTCCAACCTGGAAAAGCACGGGGCCATGGATTACACCATCGTGGTCTGCGCCGCCGCCTCCGACCCGGCCACCCTGCAGTACATCGCCCCCTTCGCCGGCACCTCCATGGGTGAATACTACCGCGACCGCGGCCGCCACGCCCTCATCATCTATGATGATCTTTCCAAGCAGGCCGTGGCCTATCGCCAGGTATCGCTGCTGCTCCGCCGCCCCCCGGGCCGCGAAGCCTAACCCGGCGACATTTTCTACAACCAATAGCGCCTTCTGGAGCGCTCGGCCAAGCTCAGCGACGAACTGGGCGCCGGGTCCCTGACCGCCCTGCCGGTCATCGAGACCCAGGCCGGCGACGTTTCGGCCTTCATCCCGACCAACGTCATTTCCATCACCGACGGGCAGGTCTTTCTGGAGCCCAACCTCTTCTTCTCCGGCGTCCGCCCGGCCATCAACGTCGCCATCTCGGTCAGCCGGGTCGGCGGCGCGGCCCAGACCAAGGCCATGAAGAAGGTGGCCGGCACCCTGCGCCTCGACCTGGCCCAGTTCCGGGAACTGGAATCCTTCGCCCAGTTCGGCTCGGACCTCGACAAGGCCACCAAGGCCCAGATCGACCGCGGCCAGCGCATGGTCGAGCTTCTCAAACAGCCCCAGTATCAGCCCATGCCCGCCGAGCGCGAGGTCCTGACCCTCTACGCCGGCACCCGGGGCTTTTTGGACAAATACCCGGTCTCGGCGGTTCAGGAATATGAAAGGCAGATGTTCGAGTTCATCGACACCAAATATCCGGATGTCCTCAAGGATCTCAAGGAAAAAAAGGACATCCCGTCCGATCTGGACACCCGGATCAAAGAGGCCCTGACCGAATTCGCGGCCGTTTTCACCCCGACCGCCGAGTAAGGGAGGCGTCATGGCATCCCTCAAAGACATCAAACGCCAGATCACCGCGGTCAAGCAGACCCAGAAGCTGACCAAGGCCATGAACATGGTGGCCGCGGCCAAACTGCGCGGCACCCAGAGCCGCACCGAGTGCTTCCGGGCCTATGCCGACGAGCACCATCGCCTGATGGACACCATCGGCGAGCACTCCCGGGGGGTGGACCACCCGTTGCTGAAAGTCAACGAGGTCGCCAAAAAAATCCAAATTCTGGCTTTCGGGTCCGACCGGGGTCTCTGCGGCAGCTTCAACACCAACTTGTTTCATCTGCTCGATCACAAGATCGACGATCTGCGCCGGGAGGGCTACGAAGTCTCCCTGTTTCTGGTGGGCCGCAAGCTCAAGGAATACTACCAGCGCCGCCAGGTGGAAATCAGCCACGCCATGACCGGGGTCATGGGCGGTTTCGACTACCTTCTGGCCCGTGAAATATCCGAGACCCTGACCCATGAGTTCATGGCCGGCGGTCTCAAGGAAGTTTGGCTCCTGACCACCCGCTTCCACAGCGTGGCCAAACAGGTGCCGACCTTAGGCCCCTTCCTGCCCCTGGTGCACGAGGCGGCCACCAAGCCCCAGGATCACCGCCCGCGCAAGACCGGCTTCGGTTATCTCATCGAACCCGATGCGGCCACCCTGTTCGGTCGCCTGATTCCCCGCAGCCTGGCCATCATGGTCTACCAGGCCATGCTGGAATCGGCCACCAGCGAAAACGCGGCCCGGATGCAGGCCATGGACAACGCCAGCTAGAACTGCAAGGAAATCACCCAGAACCTGACCCTGGTCTATAACAAGCTCCGGCAGGCGGCGGTGACCAACGAACTGCTGGACATCGTCAACGGCTCCGAGGCCCTGGCCGCGGCCTGATGAAAAGGCGGTCGACCGCCACGCGTAAATTACCAAAGGCTAAAACCTCCGAATGATCACCCCATAGCGGGTTTTGGACCATTCGAGGTTGAAACGCTGACAATACGGTTTGGAGGACAGTAAATGAATGAGGGCAAGATAATCCAGGTCATCGGACCGGTGGTCGACGTGGCGTTTTCCGAAGGGCAGTTGCCGAGCATTCTGAGCGCCCTTCTGGTGTCCAACCCGGCCATCAACGACCAGCCCGACAACCTGGTCCTGGAAGCGGCCCAGCACCTGGGCGACAACGTGGTCCGCACCATCGCCATGGACACCACCGACGGCCTGGTCCGGGGCATGGCGGCCAAGGACACCGGCGGCCCCATCGCCATGCCGGTCGGGAAGGAAGCCCTGGGCCGGGTCTTGAACGTGGTGGGCCAGCCCGTGGACGGCATGGGCCCCATCAAGGCCACCAAGTATTACCCCATTCACCGTCCCGCCCCGGCCTTCACGGAAATGGATACCTCCGTGCGGGTGCTGGAAACCGGCATCAAGGTCATCGACCTCCTGGTCCCCTTCCCCCGCGGCGGCAAAATGGGCCTCTTCGGCGGCGCCGGCGTGGGCAAGACCGTCATCATGATGGAAATGATCCACAATATCGCCATGCACCACGGCGGCATCTCCGTCTTCGCCGGCGTCGGCGAGCGTACCCGCGAAGGCACCGACCTCTATAACGAAATGCGCGAGAGCGGGGTTCTGGACAAGGCCGCCCTGGTCTACGGCCAGATGACCGAACCGCCGGGGGCCCGGGCCCGGGTGGCCCTCTCCGGCCTGACCGCCGCCGAGTATTTCCGCGACGAGGAAGGCCAGGACGTGCTTCTCTTCGTCGACAACATCTTCCGCTTCACCCAGGCCGGCAGCGAGGTCTCGGCCCTCCTCGGCCGCATGCCCTCCGCCGTGGGCTATCAGCCCACCCTGGCCACCGACCTCGGCGAGCTCCAGGAGCGCATCACCTCCACCAACAAGGGCTCCATCACCTCGGTCCAGTGTGTTTACGTTCCGGCCGACGACTTGACCGACCCGGCCCCGGCCACCACCTTCGCCCACTTGAACGGCTCCGTGGTTCTGTCGCGCCAGATCGCCGAGCTGGGCATCTATCCGGCCGTCGACCCTCTGGACTCCACCAGCACCATTCTGGATGCCCAGTTCATCGGCGACGACCACTACCAGACCGCCCGCCGGGTGCAGCAGACCCTGCAGAAATACAAGGATCTCCAGGATATCATCGCCATACTGGGCATGGAGGAACTCTCCGAGGACGACAAGATCACCGTCTCCCGCGCCCGCAAAATGCAGCGCTTCCTCGGGCAGCCGTTCTTCTCGGCCGAAGTCTTCACCGGCTCCCCCGGCAAGTTCGTCAAAGTTGAGGACACTGTGCGCGGCTTCATGGAAATTCTCGACGGCAAGCACGACGACGTCCCCGAGCAGGCCTTTCAGATGGTCGGCGGCATCGAAGAAGTCCTCGAAAAAGCCCATCGCCTCGCCCAGAGCTAACCAGGGCATAGCCCTGGACCCCCAGATGCTGCCGCATCTGGCCCGCACCCGCTTCGCTGGACGGCTGAGGCCTCAACGTTTGGGTGGCCGGGACCATCGGGGTCGTTTTGAGGGGACGGGGGAGGGAGCTTTGCTCCCTCCGGGAAGTGGGGCATGGCTTCCCGGCGCGTGAATAATTCTTTTCCTTTCATAAATGAAAGGCGAGAGATTTTCGGACCGAGTCGGCTCGCGATTGCCTGATTTCGCGAGACAGTCGCTTTTTATTTGGAAAAAAATGATTGCCCTCCACTCTGCTTGCTTGGGTAGCCGATCAGCCAGGCGGCGCGGGCCGGTAATACTTCGGAGGGCGGCCGCGTGGGCCCCGACCGCGTCGCCGACGCGAAATATCGATCACCGACCCCGGCACCGGCGGCGCGGTTG
>JAVBLB010000141.1:0-6081 GCA_031553735.1 Candidatus Adiutrix sp. | reverse complement strand
ACGCGGCGGCGGGGAGCCCGGGGCGGCCCGGCTTCTCCGGAAGCGAAGCGGCGGCGGGGAGCCGGGGGCGGCCCGGCGTCCTCGGAATCGAAGCGGCGGCGTTTAGGCGCCGTCGTCCCGGCCTCTTCAGAATCAGGGCGGCGGGGACGGGCCGGTCTGGCCCCGGTTTTGGCGGCCGGACCTTTGGGCTTTATGGCGCGATATTTGGATGAGACGTCCTTGGTCAGGGTGACCCGGGTTTGGCGACGCGGCGCGCGGCCCTGGTCGGATTGATCTCCGGAGTCCGGGGCTTCGGTGTTTTTGTTGCGCCTTTTGGTTTCGGCCATAATTGATGTATCCTTCCGCGGCGGGTTCCGCTTGTTTTTCGCCTAATTGTTTATTATATCATGTTTCCCGGGCCGGGGCCAACGGATTTCGACCGCCCCGCCGACGAAACGGCCGCCTCCGTCCGCCGAACGGACGGAGGCGGCCGGGTGACGGAGATTGCCGCGAGGAGCCGACTACTGATTCGAGGCTTCGGGGGCCGTGCCCTCGCCCAGGGCGGCCCGCAGCCGGGCTTCGTCTTCATGGGACAGGGACGTTTTCAGAAGGGTGCCGCCGGTGCCGCGCAGCTCCTCCAGGGCCTTGTCCAGGGTGATGGAACGGAAGAGAATAAAAAGCAGGGAATGGCCGGGTTGGAGTTGTTTGCCCAAATCCTTCATGAATCGATCGTCGACGCCCACATCGCTCAGAGCTCCGGTGACGGCTCCGGCGCCGGCCCCGACGGCCGCGCCCAGAAGCGGGCTCATGAACAACAGCCCCAAAAGGAGCCCCCAAAACCCGCCGGTGGCCGCGCCGGCGGCGGTCAGGCTGTAAAGTTGCCGCAGCTTGACCTTCCCGTTTTCCTCTTTGACGGCGATGGCCGCGTCTTCAAGATCGATGAGATATTCCTTCTGCATTTTCAGCAGACGCAGGCGAACTTCCTCCGCCTGATGCTGGCCGGGGTAGGCCACTACCACCAGGGTGCTCATGGCGCCCTCCTTTTCCGGCCGCGATTGCCGCGGCCCGTGAACGTTCCCCTCAACGGCCGAACGGTTGTTCCGGTCGACGGATGTCCACGGTCAGCCCGCTGGTAGTATACCATATCATGGCCGCATCCGGAAAGCGCCGCGCCGGCGCCGCCGCCCTTGATGTGGGAGACGGCGTGTCGGTCCTGGGCGGGTCGGTTCCCCGGGAGATGATCGCCTCGCCATATCATCAGGCCCGGATGAGGGCGATTATTTGGGCGCCCACCCGGGTCAGGTCGTCCTGGCCGCCCAGTTCGAAGGGTTTGTTGGGGCCGGCCAGGTAGTCGTAGACGGCCTGGTCCACGGCCCGGGCCGCTTCGGGATGGCCGAGGTGGTCGAGCATCAAGGCGGCGGAGAGGATGGCCGCCAGGGGGTTGGCCCGGCCGGTGCCGGCGATGGTCGGGGCCGAGCCGTGGACCGGCTCGAACATGGAGAGGCCGTCGCCGATGTTGCCGGAGGCGGCCAGGCCCAGGCCCCCGGCCAGGGCCGACAACAGGTCGCTGACGATGTCGCCGAAGAGGTTGGGGCAAAGGATGACCCCGTAATCCAGGGGTTGGCGGGGCAGGAGGTAGCACAGGGCGTCGACGTTGACGTAGGTCGCCTCCAGGTCCGGGAATTCGGCGGCCAGGGTGGCCCGGGTCACTTCATCCCAGAAGCCGTAGAGGTGGGGCACGGCGTTGGCCTTGCTGGCCACGTGGATTTTCTTCTCGCCCCGGGCCCGAGCCAGGTCGCCGGCCTTGCGGGTGATGCGGGCCACCCCGGGCCGGGTCATCAGGCCCAGGGAGAAGGCGCCCTCCCGGTCGGGCATGAGGCGCAGCGACAGGTTTCCGGAAAGCTCATACAGGCCGCGCTTGGCCGTCAAATCTTGGTCGATGGTCCCCCGGCCCCGGCCGCCGAGGCCCATGTAGAAATCCTCGGTGTTCTCCCGCACCACCACCGTGTCCAGGCGGCGGCCTTCGGGCAGGGGCACCGGGGTGGGCACTTTGGGAAAGCTCAGGGCCGGCCGCAGGTTCAGGTATTGATCGAAGTGGAAGCGCAGGGCCAGGAGAAGGCCCTGCTCCAGGGGGCCGGGTTTGACCCGGGGGTCGCCCACGGCGCCCAGCAGCATGGCCTCGCATTCGGCCAGGTCGTCCAGGGCCGAATGGGGCAGGGCCACCTGGTGTTCCAGATAATAGGAGGCCCCGAAGGGGAAATCCCGCCACTCGATTTCAAAGCCGAATTTATCGGCGGCGGCCCCGGCCGCCAGCCGGGCCTGGCCCACCACTTCCGGCCCGATGCCGTCGCCGGGCAGGGCCGCGATCACATGTTTGGTCATAGTCGTATCCTTTGCGGTATGTGTTGACGGCCGACGGTTTTTAAAACACCGGCCTTTATGAATTTTTCCCGTCGGATATCAGCGCCCGCCAGGCGATTTCCGCGGCCCGGGCCAGCCCCCGCTTGAATTCCGGCCGGTGGAAGCCGGGCCGGTGGTCCCGGCCGTCGAGGATGTCGGAGACGACCAGGATGGCGGCCAGCCGCGCTTTCCGGAAGGCCGCCGCGGCCCACAGGGCGGTGGTTTCCATGTCCACGGCCCGGGCGCCCCGGGCCCGCTGGGCGGCCACCAGGCCGAACGTCTCCCGGTAGATGGCGTCGGTGCTCCAAACGGCCCCGCCGGCGATTTCGCCCGGTTCCCCGGCGGCCAGGAGACGATCCCGCAGAATCGCGTCCGGAACCAGCGGGGCCGGGTAGTGGGCCGAGGTGCCCTCGGTGGAAAGGCCGCTTTCCGGGCAGATCAGGTCGCCCGGCCGGAATTCGGGCCCCAGCCCGCCGGCCAGGCCGACGAAGATGATTTCGGCCGCCCCCCGGCGGAGCAGATCCTCCAGAGCCATGACCGCCAGGGGCGCGCCCAGGACCGGGCCGGCCAGGAAAGCGTTTTCCAGGATCGTCAGCCGGACCAGACCGCCGGCCAGGTTTTTTTCCTTGACCGGAGCCGGAGGCCCGGCCGCCCGTTTCAGGACTGGCAGGGGAAAACCGGCTCCGGCCAGAAGCCCCCGGGACGGCGCCGTCCAGTCGGGCCGGGCCGGGCGGAAGGCCACTTCATAGTCGGTATCCGGGGGCGGCTGGTGGTCGTCGGGTCGCGGGTCGGTCATGATGTCAGCCCCGTCACCGGATCAGCATGGCGTCGCCGTAGCTGTAAAAGCGAAAACCTTCGGCCACGGCCCGGCGATAGGCCTCCAGGATGCGCTCCCGGCCGGCCAGGGCGCAGACCAGCATCAGGAGGCTGGAGGCCGGCAGGTGGAAGTTGGTGAGCAAGGCTTCCACCACCCGGAATTCATAGCCGGGCCGGATGAAAAGATCGCCCCAGCCGGTCCGGGGGGCCAGCCGGCCGCTTTCGGCGGCCCATTCCAGGGCCCGCACGGCGGTGGTGCCCACGGCCAGCACCGGCCGGCCTTCGCGTTTGGCCCGCTCCACGGCGTCGGCCGTCGCTTCGGGCACGGCGATGTGTTCCCGGTGCAGCCGGCCGCTGGCCAACTGCTCGGCGGTCAGGGAGGCGAAGGTGCCGGCCGAGACCTTGAGGGTCACCTCGGCCGTTTCGAAGCCCCGGCGGGTCAGGGTCTCCAGCATCTCCCGGGTGAAGTGGAGCCCGGCCGTGGGTGCGGCCACCGCCCCGGGGGTGTGGCCGTAAACGGTCTGGTAGCGCTCCCGGTCGGCGGCCTCGTCGGGCCGCTTGATGTAGAAGGGCAGGGGCACGTGGCCCACCTCTTCCAGCACCGTTTCCGGGTCGTCGGGGAAATGGAAGCGCAACAGGCGCCGGCCGTCGGGCTGGAAGGCCAGGGCCTCGGCCCGCAACTGGATGGCGGAATCCGGGTGCTGGAAGACCAGTTCGGCCCCCGGTTTGACCCGGCGGCCGGGGTGGACCATGGCCCACAGCTCATACTCGCCGGCCCCGGAGCCCGGCGGGGGCGGCTCCAGGATGAAGGCCTCCACCTGACCGCCGGAATCGGCCCTCCGGCCCAGGAGCCGGGCCCGGCTGACCCGGACCTGGTTGAAGACCAGAAGGGCGCCCGGGGGCAATTGGTCCGGGAGGTCCGCGAACCAGGCCGGGATCGGCTCCGGGAGCCGCCGGTCCAGCACCATCAGGCGGGATTGCCCCCGCTCGGCCGGCGGCTCCTGGGCCACCAGTTCCCGGGGCAGATCGAACATGTATTCGGCCAGTTCCGGCAATTCATTCATCGGGGGGCCTCGCCAAATTCGATGACCCGCCGGGAACGCCAGTAGCCGCGGCGGTAGCGCCAGGCCCCGGTGGCCGTCAGGGACAGGATGTAGAAGACGAAGACCATCCACAGGCTGTGCACCGTGGCCAGGTCGAAAGCGAACAGAAACCAGATCGGCAGGGCCAGGCCGGCCACCCCGGCCACCCCCATGGCGGCCATGGGGAACCAGACGTCCCCGGCTCCGGAGAGGGCCCCGAAGCAGCAGAGGTATATCCCGTCGAAGACGGTGTAGGCCACCACGAAACGCAAAAGCACCACCCCCAGGTCCAGAATCTGGGTCTGGATGCCCGGGGCATAGTGGTCGGCCATGAACAGGCCCAGGAGCGGCCGGGGCACGGCCAGAAACACGGTGGCGATGAGCAGTACGTACACGCTGCTGACCCCCAGGCCGCTGACCACCGCCTCCGAGGCGTCGTCGGGGCGGCCCCGGCCGATGGACTGGCCCACCAGGATGCTGACCGTGGCCCCCACCCCGAGCATGGGGAAAAAGGAAATGGCCTCGATGGAGAAGACGATGTTGTTGGCTGCCAGGGGCAGGTCCCCCAGCCAGCCGATGGCGAAAGCGAAAAAGGTGAAGGCGGCCAGTTCCAGGAAGCGCTGGAGCCCCCCCGGCGAGCCGAAGGCGATGAGGCGTTTCAAAAGCGGCGGGTCCAGCCGCCAGGCCTGGAAGACGCCGTGGCTTTTCTCCAGCCGCCGGTTGAAAATGAGGATAATGAAGAGCAGGGTGGTCACCAGCCAGGCGGTGGCCGTGGCCACCGCGGCCCCGGCCCTGCCCCAGTCCGGCACCACCTGCACCCCGCCGATGTTCACCCCGAAAATCAGGGCATAGGCCAGGGGGATGTTGACCAGGGTCCCCAGAAGGTTCCCCCACATCACCATCCGGGTGCGGCCTAAGCCCGCCAGGAAGGAGGACATGGCGAAATAGACCAGGTTCAGCACCGAAGGCAGGGCCAGGATGCGGTAATAGATCACTTCCTGAGCCTGGATTTCGGGATGGTGCCCGCCGATGCGGAACAAGAGCGGGGCGGCGAAGTAGGTCAGCCCGATCAAAATTCCGGACAGGATGGCCAGGTAGATCCCCTGCCACAGCACGGCCGCGGCCCGCCGGGGCTGGCCGGCCCCGGTATACTGGGCGGTGAAGACGCTGACATAAGCCACCAACCCCTGGAAGAAGGAGGAGACCGTGACCAGGGCCACCCCGGAGGGGAGCGAGGCGGCGATGGCCTCCAGCGAGTAATGGCTCAGGAAGAGTCGGTCGGTGAAGAGCATGGCCGAGACGGAAATGTTGGAGGCGATGAGCGGCAGGCAGATCCGCAGCACATGGCGGTAGCCGTTCTCCCCCCGCCAGCGGCGCCGGGGGGAGATGGATTTGAGAGTCGAGAGCAGGCTGTCTTTGTGGGCTCCGTCCTGCGGGAGCCTGGCCGTGGCGGGCATGGTGTTCCTCGCTTTGATACAATCTATCAGTATACCACGTTCGATTTATTTTTTCAAACCCGATTGAGGCGCCTGGGGTAATCGCATCTTGAAAAGCGGGGTGATGAATCGCGGGGGTCTCGGCGTCCGCCGGGGCGCTGCCCCGGACCCCGCCAGGGGAGGGCCCTGCGCGGGCCCTGCCCTGGACCCACCCGCGCCGGGGGCTTCGCCCCCTGGACCCCCGAAAGGCAATACCGTTGGATCAGGCACCTGGTCGTAGCGCCGCCGGAACTCGCCTGTACGGCTCAAACACCCGGCGGCGCGGTGACGGTTTGAGCTGATAACGCCACATTCTTCCCGTCGCTTTG